>NZ_JBFUKK010000006.1:0-200694 GCF_056400885.1 Arthrobacter sp. P4_H3 | reverse complement strand
CACAACCACCACCCCCGGGAAAACGGAAGAAAACGGCTGCACAAAATTTGAAACCAGCTGAAAAACAACCAGGCCACACCACGGGGTGGCACAACCTGGCCAATTCAACCAATCCATATAAACAAATTGGTATCAACAAACTTGGCACACTATTGAGTTCTCAAACAACAGACACACCCGGCACCACCACAACCAACAAACAGTCAAGGATCGCTCCGGAGCAACTTTCCAAACTTACCCGGTTTCAAGACTCAAAGCAAATCAGCGTTTCCGCGATCCGCTGGTCATCAAGACCAACCCCGCCGTCACACAGCACGCCAAGTGGCGAACCGTTTTTCAGGCTGTTTAGAAGGGGGTTTGGCCGCCTTCGGTAACCAGCATCTCGCCGGCCCCCTCTCGGCGACTTAGAAAACAATACACCTACTTTGGCCCCACCGCAAACCCTCCCCGGCATGGGTGTCAGGCCCCGCCAATCCGGGCCAAAACAGGGATCGGAGGCACCTTCCGCGGCGTCGCCGCCGTTCCTGGTTTCTGTGGGCTGCGTCACCGCGCCGGACCCGGCGGCGGAACCCGGCACGGTAACCCGGTTCGGGCCGCGCCACGGCAAATCCTGTTCGGCAGCCTCGGTCAGGTTAAACGCAAGAAGGGCCGGCAACCGAGGTTGCCGGCCCTTCTTAGACCACTGGAATCAGCAGTGCTGGCTTAGCAGCAGTGTTGAATTACCAGGAAGACTTGGTGATGCCCGGGAGCTCACCGCGGTGAGCCATGTCGCGGAAGCGAACACGGGAGATACCGAACTTCTGGAAGGTACCGCGGGGACGGCCATCGATGATGTCGCGGTTACGCAGACGTACCGGTGAGGCGTTGCGGGGCAGCTTCTGCAGGCCGAGGCGTGCAGCTTCGCGTGCTTCATCGGTCGACGCGGGGTCAACCAGGGCCTTCTTCAGTTCGAGGCGCTTTGCAGCATAGCGCTCGACGATGACTTTACGCTGTTCGTTCTTAGCGATCATTGACTTCTTAGCCATAGTGCTTAGCGCTCCTCTCGGAATTCGACGTGCTTACGGATGCGGGGATCGTACTTCTTCAGAACCATGCGGTCCGGGTCGTTACGACGGTTCTTGCGCGTGACGTAGGTGTAACCCGTGCCAGCGGTCGACTTGAGCTTGATGATCGGACGTACGTCCTTGTCCTTAGCCATTAGAGCTTCACTCCTCGTGCCAGGATGGCGGCTACGACTACGTCGATGCCACGCACGTCGATGGTCTTGATGCCACGTGCAGAGACCTGCAGGGTGACATTGCGGCGCAGGGACGGAACCCAGTAGCGCTTCTTCTGGATGTTCGGGTCGAACCGACGCTTGTTGCGGCGGTGCGAGTGCGAAATGCTGTGTCCAAAGCCCGGCTCGGCTCCGGTCACCTGGCAGTGTGCTGCCATGACGACTCTCCTCATGAAAATAAATGAAACGGTCCGCAGCGTTCCGCGTACCGTGCGACAGGGGGCGTCCGCATCCAGCATTCAAATCTCCGGCGTTCCGCAGGCGTGGACATCCGGCGAAAGCCGGCTGTTTTCCGCACTGCGGCGAAGATGATTGGCCACGAGTACCTGGCAGAGGAATCCACTGCGGAGTACCGGGATGCTGGGCGAATACAGGAGTGCACGCAACTTGAGCCCCTAACTACCGGCCTTGAGGACTGCCATCATTGAGGACAGATCCCGCCAACCGGAGCAATTGCACACGCTCCGCGCCACCTAGCGCCTACCAAGTCTACGAGCTTGACTAATTAAAGGCCAATCGGGTAGCCGTCAATGCCGCCCGCGGGTGTATAAGCCCGCCGCCCTCACCGTACCGAAGTCACATCGGCGCCGCAGTCTTTTCACAGCAGAATGAAAGGGTTCCGCCGGAGTCTTGAGGCATGAACACAGAGCTCCTGCCGGCCTTGGCCGCCGATTCCCGGGCCGCAGATGCCGCCCGGGGCACTATCAAAGCCAGGCACCGCCGTCGGCTATTTCACGCCGACCTGCTGGTAACTGTTGCCTGGGCGTCCGTGGCTGCTGCGGTGGCGTTGTGGCTGGCCGACGGCGGAGCAACAGGATTCTCGACGCTCGCCGGCTCATTTACCGCCTTGGGCATTGTGGCCGGGCTGGCCGGCATGGACCTGGTCCTGCTGATGCTGCTGCTGGCGGCACGGATTCCGCTCATTGACCAGACCATCGGCCACGACCGCGCCCTGCAATTCCACCGGAAGCTCGGCAAACCGTCACTCTACCTCCTGCTGGCGCACGGAATCCTGATCGCCATCGGCTACGGAATGGCCGACGGGCTGGATCCCGTCAGCGAAGCCGTGTCCCTCTGGGTGCTGGTGCCGGATCTGTGGCTTGCCTATATCTCCATGGCGCTGTTCATCGCCGTCGTGGTCACATCCCTCGTGGCAGTCCGCCGTCGTTTTCCCTACGAGTTCTGGTACGCGGTGCACCTGCTGACGTATGCCGCCGTCGCAACCTCCCTTCCCCACCAGTTCAGCGTGGGCGGGCTGTTCGCTGAAGGGACGTGGCAGCGCTGGTACTGGCTGGCTGTGTGCTTTGCGACAGGTGCGGCCCTGCTTCATTACCGTGTCCTGGAACCCGTCTTTGCAACGTTCCGGCACCAGCTCACGGTCAGCCGGGTGGTGACGGTGGCGCCCGGTGTGGTCAGCATTGAGATGCGCGGGCTAAACCTCAACGAACTGGCCGGAACCGGGGGCAGGTTCTTCATCTGGCGGTTCCTGGCCCGCGGCCTGTGGTGGCATCCGCATCCGTTCAGCCTCTCCGCCGAACCGCTCCAGTTCGATGCTTCGGGGCGCGGCCTGCTCAGGATCACCGTCCGGAACCTCGGCAGGGGATCGGCCCAACTCGCCGGGCTGAAGCCCGGAACCAAGGTGGCGTTGGAGGGGCCCTACGGAATCTTCAGTACGGCGGCCCGGAGCCGGGACAACGTGGTGATGATCGGCGCCGGCATCGGCATCACACCGCTGCGCGCGCTGCTTGAGTCGACGCCGTTCACGCCGGGGCAGGCGACCGTGATCCTCCGGGGCCGCAGCGAGCAGGAACTCTACCTCGGCGACGAAATCCTGGACCTTGCCCGGCGCCGAGGTGCCACCCTGTTCCACCTGACCGGTCCCCGCTCGGGCCGGCACGCTGACAGTTGGCTTCCTGACCATGCCACCGAGGCCGGTCACCGGCTAACGGATTACGTGCCCGGCATCGCGGACGCGGACGTCTACGTCTGCGGGCCTGCAGCGTGGGCACAGAACGTGCTCATGGATGCCCGCGCCGCGGGTGTCAAAGAAGACCAGCTCCACTACGAAAGGTTTGACTGGTGAGATTACGGGCAGCAGTATCCGCAGCACTTGCCTCGGCCGGGATCCTCCTGGCCGGCTGGCAGTCGGGCACCTATGTGGAGGACACCGGCAGCGCCGCGGCCAGCACATCCGCCGGGACGGGAACGGGTTCGGGTACCGCCGCGGAGCCCACAACCGGGGCTACAGCGAAGGCCGGCGGAACCTACGCGGGCAGTGTGGTGCAGACCAGGTTCGGCGCCGTCCAGGTGCAGATCAGCGTGAAGTCCGGGGCCATTACCGACGTTGTGGCCCTGCAACTGACCGACGACGACCGCAAGTCCATCCAGATCAGCAACCGGGCAGCACCCCTCCTCAGGGCCGAAGTGCTCGCTGCCCAGTCAGCCGACGTGCAGACGATCGGAGGCGCCACCGTGACCAGTGACGCCTACCTGAACTCCCTCCAGGCGGCCATCGATGCTGCGAACCTCTAATCTCCCGGGCGCCGTGCTCCAGGAGTCGGTTCCGAAAGTGAACCGGCCGACGCTGCAGGCGAGGACATTCAACTGCATGGGAACGGTCATCAGCCTGACCCTGCCCTCAGCCTCGGGTGAGGATGAGCTGGTGGCCGCCACCGCCGTCGTCGAACGGCTCTTTGCGGGCCTGGACGAGACGTTCAGCCTGTACCGTCCCGAATCGGAGGCGAGCCGGCTGGCGCGGGCAGAGATCAAGCTGCCCGACACGTCGGAAGACATGCGTCGGCTCTATGCCGACGCCGTCGGCTGGCGGCTGGCTACTGAAGGCGCCTTCAATCCCGAGCGGCCCGACGGCGTCCTGGACCTTTCCGGAATCGTCAAGGGACATGCCATCCAGGAGGCCGGAACATCCCTGTTGGCGCTGGGCCTGCGCGACTGGTGCCTGAACGCCGGCGGCGACGTGCTGGTCAGCGGATCACCGGCGCCCTCGAGCGTAGGGCCCCACGGCGTGGAGCCCGGGCGCAGGGAACCGTGGCGTGCCGGGATTGTGGATCCGGAGGACCGCCGCACCCTGATTGCCGGTTACCGGCTCGGCGGCTCCGGGCCAAAGCGCTCCCTCGCCACCTCCGGTTCCGCGGAACGGGGGGACCACATCTGGGCGGCGGGAGCGGGCAGTCCGCTCCATTCAGGGGCTGCTACGGGAGCGGGTAGTCCCCTCCGTAGAGGAACGGCGGCGTCCAAGTTCCGCCAGGTATCAGTGGCTGCGGCGGACATCGTCACGGCTGACGTGCTGGCGACGGCGATCGTGGCCGGCGGGCTGCCGATGCTGGACCGTGCCACGGACGGGTGGGACATTGAGGTGCTGGCCGTGCGCGCCAGCGGCGAACTGCTCGCGACGCCCGGCTTCCGGCGCTAGCTTCCGGTTACCTGCGGTGGCGCTACAGGCGGGTCAGCGCCGGGTACCGAGGCGCGAGGCCGTCGCCCGAAGACTTGCCCGTGACCCGGCGCATCACCCACGGGCCCGCGTGCTCCCGTACCCAGCGCGCATTTGAGCGGATGGCTTCGGCCCGGCTGAGCTCGGGCACGGGTGTCATCGGCGGCACTTCGATGGAGTGGTCGTGTTCAAGGACCGTCAGCACCCTCTTCGCCATGTTCGCGTGGCCGGCAGCGGACATGTGCATCCGGTCCTTGGCCCACATTCCCCAGTCGTAGTACTCGCTGAAACGCCAGTAGTCCACCAGCAGCGCGCCGTGGTCACCTGCGATCCCGCGGACCAACTCGTTGTAGATGGCAGTGCGGCCGCGCATGGTGCCGAAAATCTTGGAACCGCGGGCGTCGAAACCCGTGAACATCACCACAGTGGCGCCGGTGGCGCTCAACTTGCGGATGCCGGCGTCGTACTCCTCCAAAAGGCCGTCAATATCGATCTTGGGGCGGAAGATGTCGTTGGCCCCCGCGTAAATGGTCACCAAGGTGGGTTTAAGTTCGACGGCGGCGTCCACCTGCTCGGCCATGATCTGCCGGAGTTTCCTCCCGCGGATGGCCAGGTTGGCATAACCGAAGGAAGGGTCAGCCGCGCCGAGTTGCTCCGCCACCCGGTCCGCCCAGCCGCGCACACCGTTGGGCCGGTCCGGATCGTCGTCGCCGAGGCCTTCGGTGAACGAATCTCCAAGGGCTACGTAGCGGGCGGCAAAATCCATATCGATAGTCTGCCACCTGTTGCCGGGAGCAACAAAGCGGGACGGCCGGGGCCCCGGGCAGGAAAGTCAGGACTCGCGCAGGATCCAGTGATCAGAGTCCAGGCGGCCCACGATCTTCTCGCCGATGCGGGCCAGGTCAGCAACATCGCGTTCGGACAGGGCGTCGAGGAACAGGGACCGGACGGCTTCCACATGACCTGGCGCGAGCTCCACGATGGTGGCCATTCCGGCGTCGGTCAGGTGGGCGGTGGTGACGCGTGCGTCGCGCGGATGCGGCTGGCGTTCCACCCAGCCGCGGTTCTGCAGCTTGGTGACCACATGCGACAAGCGCGACAGCGAGGCGCTGGTGCGGGCAGCGAGTTCGCTCATGGGCAGGAAGCGGCCCTCCGCTTCGGAGAGCATGGCGAGCACGTTGTAGTCGAAGAGCGAAAGTTTGCCCGCCGCGTGGAGCTTCGTGTCCAGCGCTGCCGGTAACAAGGTATTGATGCTGAGCTGGGCCAGCCAGGCACGGCGTTCGTCGGCGTTGAGCCAGCGCGGTTCGGTCATGGATACATCCTAGATTGCGGAACCGGTAGGCTGACCGCATGTACGTAGTCTCCCTGACCTACAAGGTTCCCGAAGAGATCGTCGATTTCCATCTGAAGGCGCACGTCGAGTAGCTGCAGGACGCGTTCGACCAGGGCATCTTCATCGTTGCCGGCCGGAAGATCCCCCGAACCGGTGCCCTGCTGCTGTCCAATGCGGACCGTGCCAGCCTGGATGCGTCGCTGGTCAAGGACCCCTTCTACACGAACGGGGTGGCGGAGTTCGACGTCGAGGAATTCCACGCCGGCAGGGTGGCGCCGGGCTATGAGAACCTGCTCGACAGCTAGCCCTTCTTCGGTGCCGCTGCCGGCGACTTTGCCGTCAGCTTCTTCAGTCCGCCCTTGCGCGGCACCTTCACCGGTTCCGGCCAGCGCGGGCTAAGGCTGTCCCCGAGGGTGACGCCGCGCAGC
Source organism: Arthrobacter sp. P4_H3 (assembly GCF_056400885.1). Classification (NCBI taxonomy): domain Bacteria; kingdom Bacillati; phylum Actinomycetota; class Actinomycetes; order Micrococcales; family Micrococcaceae; genus Arthrobacter; species Arthrobacter sp. P4_H3. Next base: position 194,209 of record NZ_JBFUKK010000006.1, on the reverse strand, counting down.
TTGCGGCCAAAGAGCGGCAACACCCAGTCGTGCACCCAGCGCCGCTGCAGCTGTTCCCACTCCCGCAGGCTCAGCCTCACCGGCGGATCCCACTCCAGGGGGCTGATCTTGTGCGGCACGCCCAGATGGTCCAGGACCTGCGCGGCAAGGTATTTGTGGCCTGCCTTGGACATGTGCAAGCGGTCCGAATCCCACATCCGCCGGTCATGGAAGGCATCGAAGCACCAGTAATCCACCAGCACGGCGTTGTACTTGGCCGCGATTTCCCGGACTCGCCGGTTGTAAGCCGTGTTGCGCTTCTTCAGGGGCTCCAGGACAGCGGAGACTTTGACGTCGAAACCTGTGAACAGCACCACCGTGGCACCCGTGGCGGCGAGCCGGGACACCAGGGTTTCATAGTCGGCCATGAGCGCATCCACATCCGTTCCGAAGTCGAGGATGTCGTTGCCACCGGCATACAGGGTCACCAGTGTGGGCTCCATCGCCAGCGCCGGCTCCAGCTGCTCGTCGATAATGTGGCGAAGCCTCTTGCTGCGGATGGCAAGGTTTGCGTAGTGCCACCCCGGTTCGGCCTTGGCCAGCTTCTCCGCGACCCGGTCAGCCCAGCCGCGCACGCCATTGGGCAGCCGCTTGCTGCGGTCCCCCACGCCCTCGGTGAACGAATCCCCCAAGGCAACAAACCGCCGTCGCCCTTCCCGGTCCGGAAGCAAAGGAAATGAACCCACCCCGGCACCCTACCCACTTAACAAGACCAGCAGGGAAAGGGAGGGTTAACCCAAGGCGTCAGCCCCGCAAAGGCCTAGAGCTCGGCTTTGCCCTGACGCCAGTAGCCCATGAAGGCGACCTGCTTGCGGTCGATCCCGACGTCGCGCACCAGGTACCGGCGCATGTCCTTGATGACTCCCGCCTCACCCGCAATCCAGGCATAGAACGGCATGGCGCCTGCGGGCATCCCGGGGTTCTTCGTGGCGGCGATGGCTGCGGTTTCCATCCTCGCCGGCGTCTCCCAGAGGATGTCCTGGTCCACGTCCACGTCCTCCGGTTCCGGACCGGCCCCGCCGGAAGCCGATTTGATGCCGACCCAGCCCGGCTCGGGAACAGCGGCGCGGACGGCTTCCTGCAGGAGTTCGCCGTGCGGACGTGAGCGCCCGATGGAGGCGCCGCGTGCGAGCCAGGTGATCTCGACGTCGGCGTCCGACTTCAGGTCCAGGAAGTCGCCGGCCTCGGGGACCTCAAGGAACGCGTGCCCGCTCATGTAGGCCGGGAGGCTTTCCAGGATGGCGCTGATGGCGGGGACAGCCGTTTCGTCACCTGCGAGCAGCACGCGCTGGGCCAGGCCCGGCCGCCATTCGATGCCGGAATAGATCTCGGCCGTGACGCAGTGCGCGGCCCGGTTGTTGGGTCCAATGAGGGTCAGGGCGTCGCCGGGCTTGGCGTTCAGGGCCCAGTTTGCCGCGGGACCGCCGTTGCCCGCAGAGTCGAAGTGCATCACGAAGTCCACGTCGATCTCGGGATAGACGGCGTCGAGCCGTTCCCGGCGCACGGTGTAGGTGCGCATGGAACCGCGGGTCGCGGGATCCATGGCCAGCCATTCCCGGTACCAGCCGGACTGCTCCATCTGGAAAACCGGAAGCGGCAGCCGGGAGCCGTCCTCGGCAAGGGACGGGATCATCAGCTTGACGCGAAGGTCCAGGGTTCCGCCGTGGACGCCGAAGTCGCGCAGGGAGTACCCGCCCAAGGTGATGCGGCGGAAGTTGGGGCTGAGCTCCTGCACGGCGGAGACCGTCACGTCGAACGCCAGGGTCATGGGTTCGGTGGCCGGCTGGTCCCTGACCGCCGAATTCGTGCGGGTCCCGTTTGCACGGCGTGCCCGTGCCTGGCTGATGTCTACTGCTTTGCTGTCGTTCGCATTGCTGTTAACTGCCCTCATAGGACCAACTCCAGGGTTGTGGTTTCGGCTTTTGGGAAATCAGTGTGGTGCCGGCCGAGCGGAATGATCAGCGGCGTTCCGGAAATGGGGTCTGGAAGCACCCTCGACTCCAGGCCGAACACGTCCCGGACCAGGTCCTCGGTGACCACGTCGGTGGCGGCGCCCTCGGCCACGATCCTGCCGCCCTTCATGGCGATCACGTGGTCCGCGTAGCGCGCCGCGAGGTTCAGGTCGTGCAGGACGATGGCCACGGTGGTGCCCCGCTTGCGGTTGAGGTCCGTGATCAGGTCCAGTACTTCCACCTGGTGGGCGAGGTCCAGGTAGGTGGTGGGTTCGTCCAGGAGCAGCACGTCGGTCTCCTGTGCCAGTGCCATCGCGATCCAGACCCGCTGGCGCTGGCCGCCGGACAGTTCGTCCACGTTGCGCCCGGCGAGTTCCAGCGTTTCGGTGGCGTCGAGCGCGCGCTGCACGGCGAGATCATGGTGCGACAAGTCGCCGGCCGACCAGCTGCGGAAGAAACCCTGGTGCGGGTAGCGCCCGCGTCCCACCAGGTCGCGGACGGTGATGCCGTCCGGGGCGGTGGGATGCTGGGGCAGGAGGCCCAGAGTCCGGGCAACGTCGCGGGCGGAGCGGGTGTGGATGTCCTTGCCGTCCAGTGTCACGACACCGGCCGCCGGCTTCAGCAACCGGGACAGTCCGCGGAGCAGCGTGGACTTGCCGCACGCGTTGGCGCCCACGATCATGGTCACCTTGCCTTCGGGGATCTCCGCGTGCAGCCCTTCAACCACGGTGCGCTGGGCATATTTAAGGGTGAGGTCCGTGGCGCGTAGAACAGCCATCTCAGGCATCCTTTCGGTTGGAAGTGACCAGCAGCCACAGCAGGAACGGGGCGCCGAGTGCGCCGGTCACCACGCCTACCGGCAGGACGGTGCCGCCCAGCAGCATGGGCGCGATATTCGCGGCGAAGTAGTCCGCGGCCAGCACGATCAGCGCTCCGACGAAGGCCGACGCCGGGAGGCTGGCTTTTGCGGTGAAGCGGCGGGCGATGGGTCCGGCCAGGAAGGCGACGAACGCCACCGGGCCGGCTGCCGCCGTCGCCACGGCCGCGAGGGCCACGGCGACGACCACCACGGCCAGCCGGGTAAAGCCGACCCGGATGCCGAGCCCGGCAGCTGCGTCATCGCCGAGCTCCAGGATGCGCAGGGGGCCGGACAGGGCAGCCACGGTAGGGACGAGGACCAACAGGGCCAGGCTGAGGACTCCGGCGCGGTCCCAGCTGGCGGAGTTGAGGGAGCCGTTGAGCCACACCAGGGCGTCGGCGGCCGTGCGGATGTCCGCCCGGGTCATGAGGAAGCTGACCACGGCGTGGAGCGCGGCGGCGATGCCCACGCCCGCCAGGATCAGCCGGCTGCCGGCCGCGTTGCCGCTGTTCCCGCCGCCCGACCCCAGGGACCCGCCCCGCGAGATGCCATAGATCAGCGCGGCAACACCCAGGGCGCCGGCGAGGGCAGCGCCGGAAACCACGGCGCCGGACGCACCGAAAACCACGATTGCCGTGACGGCGGCGGCGCTGGCCCCGTAGCTGATGCCGATGACATCCGGGCTGGCCAGCGGATTGCGGAGCATGGTCTGGAAGAGGCCGCCGGAGAGTCCGAACGCGGCACCGATCATGGTGCCGATCACCGCCCGGGGGAGCTTGTTTTCCATCACGATGAAGCTGGCGCCGGGGATCTTCTGGCCGCCGGTGAGGTGGGCGAGCAGGATCTTGAAGAAGTCGGGGATCGTCACGGTGTAGCTGCCCAGCAGCACACTGACGGCGAACAGGACCACGACGGCGAACGCCAGGATGGCGGTCCGGTTCAGGACGGTGCGGCTCAGCATGCCGGCGCGAATTGGCAGGCAATGCCCTGTTTCCGCGGTTTTGAGGGCATTGTCTGCCCGTTCGCGAGCCGTGCCGGGCGCGTTTTCGCCCAGTTCGCGCTCAAGGGGGGCCAGGTCTGACTTGCTCACAGCCCGGCCCCCTTCCCGCGGCGGACCAGCCACACGAAGACGGGGGCGCCCACGAGGGCAGTCATGATTCCCGCCGGGACTTCGCCGGGCAGGAGGATCACGCGGCCCAGGATGTCGGCGGACAGCAGGAGCACCGGGGCCAGGACGAGGGAAAAGGGCAGGATCCAGCGGTAGTCGGGCCCGGTCAGGAAGCGGACGGCGTGCGGGATGACGAGACCCACGAAGCCGATGGGTCCGGCGAGGGCGGTGGCGGCTCCGCACAGCAGGACGATGCCCAGGGCGGTGACGCCGCGGACCAGTCCCACCCGCTGTCCCAGGCCGCGGGCGATGTCGTCACCCAGGGCCAGGCTGTTCAGGATCCGGCCGGTGGCCAGCACAATGCCCGCACCAAGAATAAGGAACGGCACGCCGGACAGCACCACCGACCAGTCGCGCCCGGCGATTCCGCCCACCTGCCAGAACCGGAACCGGTCCAGGGTGTCCTGGCTCGAGACCAGGATGACGTTCATGAGGGAGTAGAGTCCCGCGCTCAGGGCGGCGCCCGCAAGGGCGAGCTTCACCGGCGTCGCACCGTCCCGGCCCAGCGAAGCGACCAGGTAGACGACGGCGGCCGCGGCCGCGGCACCGATGAATGCGAACCAGATGTAGCCGGTCAGGGAAGAGATCCCGAAAACGTAAATGCCGGTGACGACTGCCAGCGCTGCTCCGGCATTGACCCCCATGATGCCGGGGTCGGCCAGCGGGTTGCGGGCCACACCCTGCATGGCGGCGCCGGCCAGCCCGAGGGCCGCGCCGGCGAGCAGGCCCAGGACGGTGCGCGGGATGCGCGCGTGGACTACAGCGTGATCACCGTTGGCGGGATCAAACTGCGTCAGCGCCTGCCACACGGTTTCCAGGGGAAGCCCGCGGGCGCCGACGGCCAGCGACACTGCGGAAACGACAATAAGTACGACGACGGCGGCGAGCAGCCAGGCGGTTTGCTTGCCTGCTGCGCTTTTCCCGGCGCGAACGGGCAGTTGCGGCCCCTGTTCAGGCGCTTTGAGGGCCTCAACTGCCCGTTCGCGGGTGGTGCCGGGGGCCGGGGGTGCGCCGGGCGCACTTCCGGCTGCCGCCGTCGTCGTACTTTTCATCATGAAAGGCTGTTACTTTACTGCGCCGGTTACTTTGTCCGCTGCGCTCGCCAGCTGCGGCAGGAACGTGTCCAGCGACCACGGCAGGCTCAGCGGCGAGGAGGCCGAGATGGACAGCGTGAGCGTGTTGTCCGAGTCCGCGACCAGGGCGCCGCTCTTGATGGCCGGGATCTGGCCCAGCAGGGGGTCTGCCTTGATGGAATCAGTGGTGGCGGCATCCGGAACCCAGGTGACAAAGATGTCCGATTCGAGTTCGTTCGCCTTCTCGGCGGACCACGGGATGAAGAACTCCTTGGAGCCCTTCGAGTTATCTTCAACGACGGGGGCCAGCTTCATGCCGATCTCGCTCAGGAAGCGGGGGCGGTTGTCGTTGGCGGTGTAGACGTTGACGCCGTCGCTCTTGGCCGGTTCCAGGTTGCCGTAGATGAAGCTCTTGTCCGCCAGCTGCGGGTACTTGGAGACCTTGTCCTTGATGGTGGCTTCAGTGTCGGAGACCAGCTTGGCGGCCTCGGTTTCCTTGCCCAGGGCCTTGCCGATGATGTTCGTGGAGTCCTGCCAGGAGGTGCCGTAGGCGATCTCGGGGTGGGCCACGACCGGTGCGATTTCGCTGAGCTTTTTGTAGTCTTCCTCCGTCAGACCGGAGTAGGCACCCAGGATAACGTCCGGGTTGAGCTTGGCGATCTCGGTGAAGTTGATCCCGTCAGCCTCGGAGAACTGGACCGGAGCCTTCTCGGTGCCGAAGCCGGCGCCCAGCTCTTCCAGCTTGGCGTCCTTCCACGGCGTGGAGCCCTTGTCGTTGCCGCCCCATTCGTTTTTGGGGACGCCTACGGGAACAACGCCCAGGGCCAGGGCAACGTCGTCGTTGACCCAGGAAACCGTGACCACGCGCTGGGGCTGGGACTTAATGGTGGTCTCGCCGAAGACGTGCTTGATGGTGACGGGGAAAGCAGCCGAGGCGGCCGCGGACGATGCCGGAGCGGTGGTGGCGGGCCCAGTGGAGCAGCCGGTAAGTGAAAGGGCGACGGCGGCCAGGGCGGCCGTCGCGGTGCCTGCGGTCTTCAGCAGGGCGCGGCGTGGGAGAAGGGTAGCCACGGGACTCCTTAAGTAAGGGATGCGAACCCGAGTAAGGCTAGCCTATCCTTCTGTGAATTAAGCAAGGTTTGCGTAACGTAATTGTCTCAATGCTCCCAAAGGGCCGCATTCTCGGGAAAAAAGTGGCGCGTCACACGGTGAAATTGGTTGATGCCGCGGGGTGAACGATGGTTCACTTTTAGAAGAGTAAACGCGCGTTCACCCCTTGTGGCCGCCTCCATGCCCAGAAGGTCCCGCCCCATGCCCCAGCCCCGCAGCAGATCCCTGTCCCCCGGCGCCATTACGGCGGTCCTCGCACTGAGTGGCACCGTGGTGGCGCTGATGCAGACCCTCGTGGTGCCGCTCCTCCCGGATTTTCCCAAGATCCTGGGCGTGACAGCCGACGACGCGTCCTGGCTGGTGACGGCGACCCTGCTCTCCAGCGCCGTGGCCACCCCGATCGTGTCCCGGAGTGCGGACATGTACGGGAAGCGGAAAATGATGGTGATCTGCCTGGCCATCATGGTGGCCGGCTCCATCGTGGCGGCGGTCGGCGGCAGCTTCCTCTGGCTCATTGTCGGGCGGGCGCTGCAGGGATTCTCCTCGGCCCTGATTCCGGTGGGCATCAGCATCATGCGCGACGAACTTCCCAAGGAAAAAATGGGGTCCGCAGTCGCCCTGATGAGCGCCACGCTGGGCATCGGCAGCGCGCTGGGCCTCCCGCTCGCCGGGCTGCTCTATGAAAGCCTCGGCTGGGAATCCATCTTCTGGGTATCCGGCGCCGCCGGCACCCTGCTGCTGGCCGCCGTCGTACTGGTGGTCCCCGAGTCCAAGGTGCGCACCCCCGGGCGGTTCGACTACCTCGGCGCCGTAATTCTGTCCGCGGCCCTGGCGGCACTGCTGCTGGCCATCTCCAAGGGCGGATCGTGGGGCTGGGGTTCCGAGCCGGTGCTGCTGCTGTTCCTAGCCGCCGCAGTCCTCCTGGCCGCGTGGCTGCCGTACGAACTGAAGGTCAGCCAGCCGATGGTGGACCTCCGCACGTCCGGCCGGCGCCCCGTCCTCCTGACCAACCTGGCGTCCCTTTTGGTGGGCTTCGCCATGTTCGCGAACATGCTCCTCACCACCCAGCAACTTCAGTTGCCGGCCTCCACCGGCTACGGCTTCCAGCTGAGCGTCATCACGGCGGGCCTCTGCATGGTTCCCTCCGGCCTGGCCATGGTGGTTTTCGCACCCGTTTCCGGCGGCATCATCAGGCGGTTCGGCGGGAAGTCAGCGCTGATCTCGGGTGCGGCCGTCATGGTGGTGGGCTACGTGGGGCGCGTCTTCTTCTGGGATTCCATCACCTCGGTAATCATCGGCTCCACGGTGGTCAGCATCGGCACGGCAATCGCCTACGCGGCAATGCCCACCCTGATCATGGGTGCCGTGCCCATCACCGAAACAGCCTCGGCCAACGGCCTCAACAGCCTGGTGCGGTCCATCGGAACCTCGACGTCGAGTGCAGCCGTCGCTGCGGTCCTCACGTCCGTGACCATCACCGTGGGATCCACCCGCTTGCCGTCCTTCGAGGCGTTCAAGGACGTCTTTTGGCTGGCTGCCCTGGCGTCCGCGGCGTCAATGGTGGCCGCTGTGTTCATTCCGCGGGCCGCGGCTGCCGCGAAGGCCGTGGTCCCGGTGCCGGCTGCCGCCGAGCTGGTGGTGCAGGGCCGCGTCCTGACGTCCGACCGCCGCACCGTTACTCCCGCCGTCGTCACCGTCCTGCAGACCAGCGGCGACCCGGTGGACTGGAGCCGGGTGGACAGCGACGGCAACTATTCGGTGGCGCTGCCCGGCGCCGGCAAATACCTGATGGTGGCCAACGCCGCCGGCTGGGCGCCGATGGCGGAGGTGTTCGATTTCGACGGCCGCACGCTTCAGCAGAATTTCCACCTGGACCACCGCCTGGAGCTGGCCGGAACTGCCACCGTGGGGGGCGCAGCCCTTCCGAACGCCGTGGTGACGCTGCTGCAGGCCTCCGGCGAGCACGTGGGCACAACCACCACTGATTCCCTGGGCCGGTATGCACTGCCGCTGCCCTTGGCCGGCCGCTACATCGTGACCCTGCTGCATCCGGAGACCCACCAGGCCATGGCCCGGAAACTCGCTGTGGACAACCGCTCCGTGACGGCGGACCTGGCGATGGATGCTCCGGCGGGACAGCTGGTGGACGCATGAGCGCGGGCAGTCCTGCGGGTCGTGCCGGTGGTTCGGGAGGCGCCGGTGTTTCCAGCCGCGCCGCCATCCTGGAATCCGCCGGCAGGCTGTTCGGTGAGCGTGGCTACCGCGGCGTGACAGTCCGCGACATCGCCGCCGACGCCGGTGTTTCCGCAGCGCTGGTGATGAAGCTGTACAGCTCCAAGGAAAAGCTGTTCGCCCAGGCCAAACCGGACGAATCGCTGCTGTCCGACCTCGACGTGCCGGCCGCGGAACTGGGCAGCGCCCTCGTATTCCGCGTGCTGATGCGCCGGGAACGCGGGCTGAAGGAGCCGTGGGCGATGCTTCCGTTCATCATCCAGGATTCCCCGACGCCCGACGACGCCCGTGCGGAAACGCGCGAACGGTACCTTTCCAGCATTGCCGGCCTCCTGCAGGACACGACGCCGGAGCAGCGTTACGCTTCCACGGTGGTGGCGCTTATGACCGGGTTCGGCGAGGCGGTTCGCACGCTAGGCATGTTCGAAGGCTGGGACTTCGACGAACTGGTGGCCCACTACGGGGCGATCGTCCAGGCGCAGATCGACGCCTGCCGAGCCGCCTGCCCCTGATACCCCGATGACACCCCGAACGCTCTCGCACTTCCTGCGGCCCTTTCCCGAACGCTCTTGCACTTCCTGTGGCCATTTCCCGAACGCTCTCGCACTTCCTGCGTGCGGCGGCGTTGCCGAGATGTCGTGGATTTGGGAGGATGGCCAGGCGGGCCACTGGCGCCCGGCCAACAGGCGGTTCGGATCGGACCGGCCGGGAACGAGGGGATGAGCATGCTGAAGACCGTTGAGGTCATCGCAGCCGTGGGAAGCGGGGCGGCCGCAATGGCCTGCTTTGCGTCCGCAACGACGTCAGCCATCCCGCACCGGATCTGCCTGTAGCCCGACGAGCAATGCCCACGAATGGGCCTTCTTTAGTGTGCGCGGATTCTGCTGACACGGACCGTCATTTCCCCCACGGGGACCACACGACTTCGAAGGCTCACCACCATGCAAAAAATCACTGCCCAGCAGATCCGTTCATCCTTTGTAAACGCGAGCCGTTCCGAGGCTGCCAAGCTGACCTTGCCCCGGACCTTCGACACGCTGAACTGGGACAGCCTGGACTTCCTCGGGTGGCGGGACCCCAAGATGCCGCTGCGTGGGTATCTCGTTCTGCCTCGGCCCGGAGGCCTCACCGCGATCATGCTTCGTGCGCCTGAAGGCGGAGCAAAGAAGAGCCGTTCCGTGCTCTGCGAGCTCTGCCGCGATGTGTTCTCCAAAGATGACGTGCTGATGTGGGTTGCCAAGCGTGCCGGACAGTCCGGCAGGGACGGCAACACCGTGGGGACGCTCATCTGCGCCGATTTCCTCTGCTGCGGCAACGTCCGCATGGAGCCACCGGCCAACGAGATCAACCCGGACCCTGCCGCCGTCGTACTTCGCCAGATCGACGGCCTGACAGCCCGGACCGGCCTGTTCCTGGACCGGGTGCAGGGACTCTAGCGACGCAGTTGGGTCCGCCTCAGCCGCGGACGCTCGCTCACCTCAAAGTGAGAGAGCGTCCGCGGAAACGCTGCGAAAAGTGAGAGAGCGTCCTGATGGGCGGGCCGGGTTGAGGTCCCGGGTCAGGCCGGGCGGGGGTTAGCGCAGGACGATGTCCACGGGGTTCGCCTCGGACCTCCACTGCCCCTCGGCACCGACGCGCGGCCCGATCACAGGCGCAGTCAGGACACCGGAGCGGTTGGTGCGCTTGTCCCGCAGGATCTCCGTGACGGAGCCGAGGTGCCGGGACAGGTCGATCACGTTCTCCGGGGCGGCCAGGAGCAGCTGGAAGCCGAATTCGTGCAGCGCCTTGATGCCGGCGCCCGCGAATTCCTCCGAGGCCAGGACAAACGCCTCGTCCATCATCACGGTGCCGTACGTGGTGAAGCCCTGCTCGGCGATGCCCAGCTGGTAGCTGAGTGCCGCCGCCATGATGAACGCCGTGAAGCGCTGCCGCTCGCCACCGGACATGGAGCCTGTGTCCGCGTGCATGAACACGTCGGTCCGCTTGCCGCGCTTCTTGCCCGTGGCCGGGTCAACCACTCCGCGGTGCTCCTTGCACTGGATGAACAGGTGCCCGCGCACGTCCAGCACCTCGGCACGCCAGCGCCGGTCCTCCGGAGTCTGCGAGCCCAAACGCTTCACGAGCGTTTCCAGCGACTTGTAGCGGTTGGTGAGCTCGGCGTCGTCGTCCGTTTCCGTCCCGGCAGCTGCCGCTCCCGCAGCCCGCGAGGGCCGCGTGTGCCGTATCCTCAGCGCATTCTGGATGGCGTCCTTGAACTGCTTCGCGGTGGGCGGGAGGGTCTGCTTGATGTCGAGTTCCAGGAAACTGCCCTCATGGAAATTGACCTCGGACAGGATGCCGTTCAGCGGCAGGATACGGCTCGTGATTGAGCGGCGCTCCTCATCCAGCAGGTGCAGCAGCGTGCTGAACGATTCGTGCGTGCGCTGGTTGAAGAACTGACGGAACTCGGCCTCCTGCGCGGGCAGGCCGTCACTGACAATGGCGTGGTAGCGGGCCTCGAACTCCCCAGCGGCGCCGATGGACGTGCCGTGGTCCGCGGAAATCGCCGTGCCCCATTCACGCACAAAGCCCTCGAACATGCGGGTGAGGCGCTCTGAGGTGGCCTGGCCGCGGGACTCGGCGGTGTGCAGCTCGGCAAGGAGCCGGGTCCGCACCTCGTTGGCCAGGTTGTCCAGCTCATGCATCTCGGAGACCTCACCGAACGCGGCAAAGTACGGTTCCAGTGCCGTCACGGTGGACTCCGACGGCGGCGCCTGGCCCAGGCGCGTTCGCGCGGCTTCCAGCAGTGAATCCCCTGCGGTGAGCTGCCGGTCCAGTGCCTTGTATTCACTCTGGAGAACCGCTGCGGCTTCCGTGCTGGCCTGGTGCTTCTGCCGGGCCACTTCGATGTTGGCCCGCAACGGCTCCAGGTCAGCCTGCGCGGCGAGCGCATCCTTGAGGCGCTGCTCGATCTTTCCGAGTTCGTCCTCCGCCACTGCCGCGGAAACCTGCTCCCAGGGCCGGTGGTCCTCGGCGATCCGGCGCAGCGCCTCCAGCTGCCGGGCCATGCCCTGGTGGGATTCTTCGCGGCTTCGCGCGAGCTCGGCGGCCTTCGCGAGTTCCTGCTGCAAATCCTCCACCTGGGTGGCCACGAGTTCCAGTTTCGAGGCATTGTCGAAGCCGAGGACGTAATCCTGCCTGCTGGTGAAGCGGTCGTCCTTCTCCACGGTGTGGCGGTTGCGCTTGACCACGCCGCCAAGGCTCAGGCCCTTGTCCAGCCTGGCCAGTTCGTCCGGGTCCTCGACGCACGGGTACGCGAAGTCGACGGCGATCCGCTCACGGATCCACTGCCCGGCGTCGGCGGCCGGCCCCGTGGTGAGGATGTCCAGCTTGGTCAGCAGCTCGCCGTCGGCCACGTCCTCCACGGCCAGCGCACCTCCGGGCAGCGGCTTGGACACGTCAATGGCGCGGAGTGCACCGCGGACGGAGTTGCCGTTGAGGTAGCGGGTGACGGCCCCGAAGTGTTCGCCGGGAACCAGCAGCGTGGTGGCCAGGTTCCGCAGCGCGCGTTCGGCGGCCGGCCGCCACTGGTCCTCCCCCTCGGCGAGGTCGATGAGCTCGCCGCCGAACGGCATCAGCTCTTCGGGCACACCGGTCGCCGCGGCGATAGCGGTCCGGTTTTCAATGCTCGACGGCGGCAGCAGGGACTTGCGCGTCTTCAGCGAGACGAGCTCCTGCTGGGCCGCAGCAAGTTCACGTTTCTTCGCGGCGTGGCCGTCGAACGCCTCAAAGCGCAGCTCTTTGAGCGCCTCCGAATCGCCCTGCAGTTCAGCCGTACGTGCGGCGGCGTGTGTGTGGGCCTGCTCCCAGCCCTCCGCCGTCCACTCGAGGTCCAGTCCGGCCTCGGCCAGGGCCTGGCGCGCGGCTTCCTCAACCTGCTGGCGCAGTTTGAGCCCTACCCGGGCGTTTTCCAGGGACTGCTCGATCGCCGAGATCGCGTTGCCGCCCTGGTTGTTGTAGTCCGCCTCCAGCTGCCGCAGATCCTTGGCCAGACCATCCCGGACCGCACGCTCCGCGGCCAGCTCCTTGGCCTTTGCCTGGGCGAGGTCCTTGTAGCGGACCAGGGTCTTCTCGTGGACTGTGACTGCGAGCTGCTGCTTGTAGGCATCGAACTCTTCGCCGGCCAGCTCCCGCAGGCGGTTCGCGTCCAGCAGGGACTGCGCATACTCCTTGTTCAGGCCGGGCACCGGAGCCAGCTGGTCACGCTGCTGCCGCACATCCTCCAGCCGCTGCCGGATGGACATCAGGTTGCTGAATTCCTCGACGACGTCGTCCGCCGCGGCCAGTGTGGCCGGCGCGTCGAGCACCTGGTCGCGGAAGAACGTGTTGACGCTCCCGCCCAGCCCCTTGCCGGCCTGGATCACGCGGAGCAGCGGCAATGCCTGGTCCGAGTTGATGCCCAGCAGCCGGCGGAAGCGCTCCGCGAACGCCTTGTGCACGTCGAAGACCTGCGCATCGGGGAAGAGCACGTCCAGCGCGGCCTTGGTAAAGCGCTTCTCCGCAATGCCCTCGATGGCGGCGAGGTCCAGCGGCTTGTTGTCGATCAGGTAATACCGCCCGACGCTCGACTCCGTGCCGTTCTTCGGCAGGTCGAACAGCGCCGATACCGTCACCTTCGTGCCCGCTGCGTTATCAAACGTCAGGGCGACGGCGGACCACGTGGCTCCCGGCCGCTGGAAGGCACTGGCCGAGCCCTCGCCCACGGCCTTGTCGCCCACCTTGCCGCGCATGTACGTGAACGTGGTCCGTTTGTCCTCCACGGCGCCGGAGCGCTGCGCCGCGGCCTCGTTCGAACGCGGCCGGGCGTCGAACACGCGCAGCATGGCGTCGAACAGCGTGGACTTGCCGACACCCGAGTTGCCCGTCAGCAGCGTGCCGTTGCGGTCCACGTGCATGGTGTGGGCGCCATGGAACGTGCCCCAGTTGACCACCTGCACCAGCGCCAGCCGCATCTGGCCCGGGTTGGTGAGTTCGCCCATCGGCAGCATGGTTGCGATGCTCACTTGGCGTCCTCCGCTTCATCAGTGGCCGGGTTGGGGAACGACGACGGCGATGCCGCCCCGCCGTCGTCGTCGCTGTTCAGGTCACCTTCAGCATCGTCGTCAGTGTCGTCATCTGAGCTAGTGGAGCTGTCGCCGTCGAGCTCTATCAGCGCTTCCGTACCGGCGGGGTCTGCCGTGGCTGCTACCAGGGCTTCGATTTGGGCGGGAATGTCGCCGATGTTTTCGAAGGGGAGGGCCAGCGGCAGGGCGTTCGAGATGGTGTAGACGTCGTCGAGGCCGGTGGTGATGAGGAGCTGACGGGCCAGGAGCTTGGTGATGGCGCGGTTGACGACGTCGGAGTCCCGCAGCGCGTCCTGCTGGCCGGACGGCTGGTAGTGGGCCACCAGCTCGGCAATTTCCTCTTTTGTGATGGTCGGATCAGTCTGCGCCGTGACGTGGCGGTCCAGCAGGAGCCTCAGGCGCAGCAGCACGATGGTCTCCACCCGGCTCAGCGCACGCTGCTGGCGGAGGATGTTGGAGCGGGTGCTGCCGCCGATGGCGTCCGGATCCACCGGGCGCAGCACGGCCACCTTCCGTTCGTGGTCAAGCTGGAGCGTCAGGAAGAGCTCGGACAGGCGGCTGCGGAGGATCAGCTGGTTGTCCAGCAGCGTTGTCCACAGTTTCTCGTCCCGGCCGCCGTCGATATACGGCCCCTTGAGCAGCTTCACCAAAGCCTGGCGGACCTTCATTGGCAGCACGCCGGTATCGCCCGGGAACAGCGCGGCGCCGTCCACGAAGGTGTCACGCGGGGTGACCGTGAACGGACGTTCCGCACCAAATGCCGCCCCCGCCCCTTCGCCGCGCATCTGATCTTCGATCAGCTCAGCGCGCGGCTCCGACAGGCCCGATGCCACTCCCTGGGCGGCATCTGGTGCTGAACTCGTGGTGTTTGAAAACTGAGTCATCGTCAATCCTTCTTGAGGGTAACCACCGGCAGGAATGCCTTGCGGGTGGTTCCGTCTATCTGTTCGAAGTCGATGGCGTCCCAGCCGGCGCGGTCGAAGCCGGCGCCATCGTGCAGTGCGTGGGACAGCAGCGCGCGGATGGAGTTGATGTGGCGTTCCTCCGGCGGAAGCTGTTCCCATGCCTCCGGCAGGGTGGCGGCCCCGGCGAGCGCGGCGCGGATGGCGGCCGGCTTGGCCTTCCCCGTGCGCGGCGAGCGCACGCGGTCGGAGTCGCTGAAGGCAATGGGGTCGGCGAGCTTGGGCGGCGCCGCGAACTCGTCGGGGTCGAAGAGCTTGACCATGGACAAGGACTCGAAGCCGGCATTGAAGAGCACCGGGCCCGGCACCAGGCCCGGGCGTTCCCGCTCGTAGGGCAGGGAGCGGATGGCCTGTTCAGCTTCGCGGAGCACCTTGCGGAGCCGCACGGACTGGCGGAAATCGTCACTCTGGACGTAAGTGTTGAGGCTTTCGCTGAGCTTGCCGTAGATCCGCTGGATCTGGCTGTGCTGGGTGCGGAGCTCGGCCACCAGGTTCTTGAGCGTTTCGCGGTCCTCGTGGCTGAGGTCGTCCGCGAACTGGCGGCTGAGCACCTCGCCGATCGCGGAACGGAACCGCAGCTGCTGCTGGGGGTCCTCCAGGAACGCCGTGAATGAACGGAACGTCCTGCCCTCGGGGCTTTGCCGGAGCCGTTTGTCCGCCTCCAGCACCTGCGCCATGGTGGCGCCCTTGCTGAGGGACTCTTCGATGATCTGGTTGCGGAGTTCGCCCACCAGCTCCTCGATCCGGTCACGCATTTTCTTGTAGTCCGCCGGGAGGCTGGCCGCGAGGTCCAGGATGTTTCCGGCGGCCTCCACGGCCTCGTCGTCGTCCAGGAGCCCGTCGAAGTCGCCGGAGCTGATGTCCTCGATGAGCTGCTGCCGCTCCTCGATCTCGTCCTCGAGGGACTCCAGCCGGGCGGTCTGGTCCGGGTTGGTCTCATTGGCGAGCTTTTCGACATCGCCCAGCAGCGTCCCCAGCCGGGATCCGTTCAGGGTAGAGCGTTCGCTGGAGAGGCTGTCGAGGAAGGCAAGGACGCGGGCCGCGGGCTCGGTGACTTCGTAGACGATCTGCCCCGACTGGTTGCGGCGGGTCAGGAAACTCTTGCGGGTCCATTCGTCGCCGAAGGACTTTCCATTGGCGGCCCCACCCAGTCCCGGGTCCTGCCGGCGGAGCTGCTCAAGGAAGGCGTCGACGTCGGCGTGGAATTCTTCCAGCGGAAGCTGCGGACGGACGCGGGTGAAGGATGCCTGCAGGACGGCGATAACCCACGGCGCGGACCGGGTGAGGGCCCAGGCCGGCCCTTTGGTGAGGAGTTCGAGGTCCCGGAGCCGGGCGCTGATCGCGTCCGAGGAGGACGGGGCGGATCGGGACACACACTCTCCTTCAGCTGCCTCGGAACTCGTTGGGCAGCGGAAAACCCGAAAACTGCCAACTACAAGGTTAACGCAGTAGCCCGTGGGGCTGGTCCGGTCGGCCCGGCCCGGCCACCAGCACCCGTTGCGGTGGGCGCCCATCCCTCCCCGCGGCGACGCCCCTCCGTCGAAGCCCTGTTACGGGTGTTACTGGTGGGGTTTCAGTGACCGCGCCGTGACCTACGGACCGGTAGCATTGCGATCCCGTATCAACGGCCTCCGCCACGGCGTCGGACTCTGGTTGACGGACGCGCCGCACCCTACGCTCGTGCTACTTGATCCAACCAGGCAATGACGCAGGGGGAAACCATGCAGTTCGATCTCAGCGCAGTAGAGACAGGCACTTTCGTGTTCATCGGAACGCTCGTGTTTGGCCTGCTGATCGTGGGTTTCATGATGTCGGCCGCTTTCGTGGCAATGGTGATGGTAGGGGTGGGCCGCTTTGCGTGGTTCGTCATTGCCGGCACCCTGCTGGGACTGGTCCACGGCATCAACCATCTCTGGGACCGCCTGGTGCACCACGCCTCCACCGTGGAACTTCCCGGCGACTTTCAGGGGCAGCCAGCCCCTAGCACGGGAACTTACCCACGGGTAGCATTGAGGGACAGCTGAAGGGTTCCCCACCCGAGGCGGACCCAGGGCTCAAGCCGGCCACCCCGGTTAGAGGAGATGCCCCGTGAGCTCTGCCACTGACAGTCCCGCCGCCGATGTTCCCGTAGCCCCGGAAAAGATCGGTCCCGGCGCCACCGAGGCCGATGCCCGGGCCATCACCGAGGCCGCCCGGGAAACCGCCTGGGACAGGCCCAGCTTCGCCAAGGGTTTGTACCTGGGGAACTTCGACCTCTCGCTGATCCACCCCTGGCCCGAAGCCAGAACCGAGGATGTGGAACACGGCGAGGAGTTCATGGCCCGCCTCACTGCCTACTGCCGGACCATGTCCGGCCGCCTGATCGAGCGGAACGCGATCATCCCGGACGAATACCTCGCCGGACTGGCCGACATGGGAGTCTTCGGCATGAAGATCCCCCGCGAATACGGCGGCCTGGGCCTTTCCCTCGTCTACTACGGCCGGGCGCTGGCCCTTCTGGGTTCGGTGCACCCGAGCCTCGGGGCGCTGCTGTCCGCCCACCAGTCCATCGGCGTCCCGGAGCCGGTGAAGGTGTTCGGCACCCCGGAACAGAAGCGGGAGTACCTGCCCCGCTGCGCCGCCGGCGCCATCACGGCGTTCCTGCTGACAGAGCCCGACGTCGGCAGCGACCCCGCCCGGATGGGCAGCACCGCCGTTCCCACCGACGACGGCGACGCCTACATCCTGGACGGCGTGAAGCTCTGGACCACCAACGGCGTGATCGCCGAACTGGTGGTGGTAATGGCCTTGGTTCCGGGCCACACGGATTCCGACGGAACCGTCCACAAGGGCGGCATCAGCGCGTTCGTGGTGGAAATGGACTCCCCCGGCATCACGGTGGAAAACCGCAACGCCTTTATGGGGCTGCGCGGCATTGAGAACGGCGTGACCCGCTTCCACCAGGTGCGGGTTCCGGCCGCCAACCGGCTCGGCCGCGAAGGCCAGGGCCTGAAGATCGCGCTCACCACCCTCAACACGGGACGGTTGTCCATCCCCGCCCTCTGTGTGGCATCCGGCCGGTGGAGCCTGAAGATCGCCCGCGAATGGTCAAACGCACGCACGCAGTGGGGGCGGCCCGTGGGGAAGCATGAGGCCGTAGGCAAGAAAATCGCATTCATCGCCGCGAGCGCCTTCGCACTGGACGCCGTGTTCGAGCTGTCCGCCGAAATGGCCGACGCCGGCCAGAAGGACGTCCGAATCGAGGCTGCACTGGCCAAACTCTGGTCCACGGAGATCAGCTGCCGGATCGCGGACGACCTGGTGCAGATCCGGGGCGGGCGCGGTTTCGAGACGGCCGATTCACTGGAGGCCCGTGGTGAGAGGGCCGTACCAGCCGAACAGCAGCTCCGGGATCTCCGGATCAACCGGATCTTCGAGGGCTCCTCGGAAATCATGAGGCTCCTGATTGCCCGCGAGGCCGTGGATGCGCACCTTGCTGCCGCCGGCGACCTTGCCTCCGCGGATGCCAGCCTGTCCGATAAGGCCAGGGCCGCCGTCGGCGCTTCAGGCTTCTACGCGAAGTGGCTGCCCAAACTTTTGGCGGGCGCAGGAATGGACCCGCGGTCCTACTCGGAGTTCGGCAGGCTCGCCAAGCAGCTGCGGTTCGTGGAGCGGTCCTCGCGGCGGCTGGCCCGGCAGACGTTTTACGGGATGGGCCGCTGGCAGGCCGGGCTGGAGCACAAGCAGGCATTCCTGGGACGGATCGTGGATATCGGCGCCGAACTGTTCGCCATGGCAGCCTGCTGCTCGCGGGCTGAAGGAATGCTCCACACGAACCCCGAGCGGGCCGCCACCGCCTACGAACTCGCCGAGGCCTACTGCGAGCAGGCGCGGGTCCGCGTCGACGAGTACTTTGACCAGCTGTGGCGGAACACGGACGACGCCGACCGCGGGCTCACGGAAAAGGTCCTCGCCGGGGACTACACGTGGCTGGAGGCAGGGGTGCTGGACCAGTCCGAAGGCACCGGACCATGGATCGCCGATGCGGCTCCCAGAGCCACCATGAAGGAGAACCTGCACCGCAAATACCGCTGAATCACGGCGATTTTCGCCCCGCCGCCGATGCTAAGCATCCTTGCTGTCGCCGTTGCGCCGTGGTTAGGTGGAGAAGAGACCATCATGCAGGTCTCCGCATAGCGGTGGCCGGCCCAAGCGATGGGTCCGGCTCAATCGATGAAAGCGAGAACGCCTGATGAGCAGCACAGTAGGGCCCGAAGACAGACAGTCGCGCCGCGCCGCCCGTGGCGAGGATGCCAACCCCGTGGACGGCGGCAGCCGAGAGGTCGACTCCGGGAACGGTGAAAACAGGAATGTCGAAGACAGGCTGGAGGGCCGGCGCAGCCCTACTGACGCACCGCGGGCCAGCCGGAACTACGTCCCGGCAACGGAGCACGACGACGACACCCGCGCCTATGCGGTGACGCCCACCGCCGAGTCCGCTGCGTTTGCGGACCCTAATGCCGCCACCCGCGAGACCGTAGTGGCCCGCGAGAAGGAGCAGTTCGGCGGCATCAAGATCGGTTCCGCCTTCTTTGGCTGGATGGCTGCCACGGGAACGGCCGTGTTGTTAACCGCACTGGTCGCTGCAGCCGGAACGGCCGTTGGGCTTGCCACCAACACCGACGTGAACGAGGCCGTCAATCAGGCCTCCTCCGACCAGACCGTGGGCCTGACCGGAGTCATCGTGCTGCTGGTCATCCTCTTCGTGGCGTACTACTGCGGCGGTTACGTTGCCGGCCGCATGGCACGATTCAGCGGTGCGAAGCAGGGGTTCATGGTGTGGGTCTGGGCCGTGATCTTCGCAGTGATTATTGCCTTGCTGGCCATGATCGCCGGAGAACGCTTCAACATCCTGGCCAACCTGAACAGCTTCCCACGCATTCCCGTCAACGAAGGGCAGCTGACCACCACAGGCATCATTGCCGCCGTCGTGGTGGCCGCGGTCGCCCTGGTCGGCGCTGTGGTGGGCGGCATGGCCGGTATGCGCTTCCACCGCAAGGTGGACCGTGCCGGATTCACCCCGGTGGAAGCTGACGCGGAACGCTAGAGCCGGGGCTGCCAAAGCGGATAGCTACGAGGCGGCCTCGTCGAGGTAGAACCAGCGCCGGTCCACGCGCAGGAACCGGCTCTTTTCGTGATGGGCTCCCCGCTCGCCGTCGTGCCGGAAATGGGCTTTGAACTCCACCGTCCCTTCCGAGTCCAGGGGACCGCCGCGGCTGGTGGACAAAATGTCCAGCCGACGCCACTCCATGGCCGGGTCCAGCTGGAGGTCCGCGGGCCGGGTGTCCGGGTGCCAGGTGCGGAGCAGGTAGGCGGCATCCCGCACCACAAAGGCGCTGTACCGGGAGCGCATCAGCTGCTCCGCCGTCGGGGCCTCGTCACCGCGGTGAAACCGGCCGCAGCAGTCCGCGTACTGCTCACCGGACAGGCACGGACAGTTCCCGCTGAACGCCGGGGAATTACTGTCCCTGGTATCTTCGCGGCCTCCCGGGCGCGGGTTTTCAGGCTCGGTCTGCTGGGGCACGGAGCGTCCTTTCGGGGCTGTCGGAGGGCGCCGATTTGGCTGCTTCCGACTATATGCGCAGGCCGGACGGGAACGGCTGTGTCATATCGGATAACAGGTTCGACACAACCCGGCCGTGGCCCTGTAATGCGGGCGTGTTGCACCGCAAAAGTCCGTATTGTTAAGGGGTGCCCATTACCGGCGGATTACTGCCGGCACACGGGCGCAGCAGGCCCTGAGGAGAGGTAAATGGAAGATCCCAACACCATTGCCCTGAACCTGACTTTTTTTGGCACGCTGGGTGTGGCGTTCGTCATGTTCATCGGCCTCTTCCTGGTTTTTGTGGCCACCCTCCTGATTGCCGGCCTTGGCCGGCTGGTCGGCGTCGCGGTTATGGCCGGGTTCGGCCGCCGCCCCGGCAAAACATCGCACCCGGACACCCCTGCCCGCGCCTCACGCCGGACGTTCAATCTGAAGACGGCCAGGGCGCCCTCCTCCCTCCGGGCCAAGCTGCGCACCGCGAGGGAAGAAGCGGCGCAGAAACGCGCCGCGCGCAGGGAAGCGCCCGCACTGTCCGAAGACTGGGCGGCAGCCGTTGCCCGGGCCGATGCGCGGGCGGCCGCCAGGGCCAGCGCTGCAGCGGCGCCCGAAGTGAAAGTCACAGTCCGCGATCTACCCAGCCCGGACGCCCCGGTCGAGGAAGTCAGGGCCGTGGCTCCCCTCGTGGAATCCGCCACGGACCAGCACGCCACAGTCAGGGCCATCCCGCGTTCCTTTGAGAAGCCTCCCGGGCCTGGTCCGTTGGCCATGCTGGATACCGGGTCCCTGGTCTCGCTGGCCGGCCACCCTGCCGCCTTGCGGGGCACATTGCCGGTGGAGCAGCGCCGCGCCGGCTGATTGACTGCCAAAAAACCGGTCACAAATCGTCATTGGCAGCCCCTGCGTGACCCCGGACTACGGAAAGCTAAGAAGTGCTTCGAGGGCGGCCTGCGCACGGCTGATTTTGTGTAGCCTCGTGACGATCCACAGCAATCAGCGTGGGAGTCAAACGTGAGGAAAACCGGGATGAGCCTCAACCAGCTACGGGTGTTCGGGCGCAGCGGAACGCTGATCAGCCCGCTCACTTTGGGCACCATGAATTTCGGCGAAGGCGCGGCGCACGGCTCGTCCGCAGCAAACGCTGGCGCGGCGCACGGCGCCGCCCAGGGCTATGCCCCCACGGGTGCGGAGGAAAGCATCCGCATCATCAACGCGGCACTGGACGCCGGCATCACCGCAGTGGACACGGCGGACGTCTACTCGCAGGGACAGAGCGAACAGGTGGTGGGCCGCGCCCTGAGGGGCCGCCGCGACGACGTGTTCATCGCCACCAAATTCCACGGCCAGATGAGCGCCAACCCCGCGCACTCCGGCAACTCGAGGCGGTGGATCATGCAGGCAGTGGAGGGCAGCCTCCGCAGGCTGCAGACGGACCGGATCGACCTTTACCAGGCACACCGTCCGGACTACAACACGGACGTCCTGGAGACCATCACGGCCCTGAACGACCTCATCCGCCAAGGCAAGATCCTCTACTACGGAACGTCCGTGTTCACTCCGGCGCAGCTGGTGGAGGCCCAGTGGCTGGCCACTACGAACCATCTCATCCCGCCCGTAGCGAACCAGGTTCCGTATTCGATGCTGGTCCGCGGCACTGAACGCGATGTCCTGCCGATCGCCCAGCAGTACGGTCTGGGCGTGCTGGCCTACGGTCCGCTGGCCGGCGGCTGGCTGTCCGGAAGCTTCGTGCTGGACGCCGGCAAACCGCCCACGCGGGTCCACTCCCTTCCGGGGAGGTACGACATCTCCGGCCCGGCGAGCGAGCGCAAGCTGCTGGCGGCGGATTCCCTGACCCGGCTGGCGGACAAGCTTGAATTGCCGCTCGTGGACCTGTCGGTCGGTTTCGCACTGAACCACCCGGCTGTCAGCAGCGTGATTGTGGGTCCCCGGAGCGAGGAACACCTGCAGGCCTACCTGAGGGCCGCGGACACGGTGCTGGATGAAACCGTGCTGGATGCCATTGACGAGCTGGTGCCGCCCGGAACCAACTTCGTGGAGCGGGACGCCGGCGCTGTGGTCCCCTCCCTCGAATACGCCGAACTGCGCCGGCGGTAAGCCGAAGGCAGCCGCCGGAAAACCCTTACCCTGAGCAACCAATTGGGCTACGGTGAAACCCATGGAATTCAGATACCTCGGCAACAGCGGCTTCAAGATCTCCGAAATCACCTTCGGCAACTGGCTCACGCACGGCTCCCAGGTGGAGAACGATGTAGCCACCCAATGCGTGCGGGCGGCGCTGGACGCTGGCATCAGCACGTTCGACACCGCCGATGTCTACGCCAACACGGCAGCTGAGACGGTGCTGGGCGAAGCCTTGAAGGACGAGCGGCGCCAATCCCTGGAGATTTTCACCAAGGTGTTCGGGCCCACCGGGCCCAAGGGCCACAACGATGTGGGGCTGTCCCGCAAGCACATCATGGAATCCATCAACGGTTCCCTGACGCGGCTCCAAACCGATTACGTGGACCTGTACCAGGCGCACCGCTATGACTATGAGACGCCGCTGGAAGAGACCATGCAGGCGTTCGCGGACATCGTCCGGCAGGGCAAAGCGCTGTATATCGGCGTCAGCGAATGGACAGCCGACCAGATCAGGGACGGCCATGCCCTGGCCAAGGACCTGGGATTCCAGCTGATCTCCAACCAGCCGCAGTACTCCATGCTCTGGCGGGTCATCGAAGCCGAGGTCATCCCGACGTCCGAAGAACTGGGCCTGTCCCAGATCGTGTGGTCCCCGATTGCCCAGGGCGTGCTGAGCGGCAAGTACCGGCCGGGCAAGCCGGCGCCGGAGGGAAGCCGCGCCACGGACTCCAAGGGCGGCGCCAGGATGATCGAACGCTGGATGTCCGATGAAGTGCTCAGCGGCGTCCAGCAGCTCAAGCCGATTGCGGCGGAAGCCGGACTCACCATGGCCCAGCTGAGCATCGCCTGGGTGCTGCAGAACAAGAACGTCGCCTCGGCCATCATGGGCGCGTCCCGTCCCGAGCAGATTGCCGGCAACGTGGCGGCCGCCGGCGTGAAGCTGGACGCGGCCATCATGGACAAGATCGACGACGTCATCGGGTCGCTGGCCGAACGCGACCCGGCCCAGACCAAGTCGCCCGCGTCCCGCGAGGCCTAGCCGTGGCGGACACGGGAACCACCACAGGGATCACCGGGTCAGGCGGCTCACTGCCGGAGCTGGCCGTCACGGGCTCCACCGGGCAGCTTGGCGGGCTCGTGGCCAGGGTCCTCGCCGGCGTCGGGCAGCCGCAGCGGCTGCTGGTGCGCGACGCCGCCCGGGCCCCCGACCTTCCGGGCGCCGTTCCGATGGTCTCCGCGTACGCGGACCCGGTGCTGGCGAGGTCCTCGCTTGAGGGCGTGAAAACCCTCTTCATGGTGTCGGCGTCGGAAGCCGAGGACAGGCTCCAGACGCATTTCGCGTTCGTGGACGCAGCAGCGGCGGCCGGGGTGCGGCACGTCGTCTATACCTCCTTTTTCGGAGCCTCCGCTGACTGTACGTTCACACTGGGCCGGGATCACTACGCCACGGAGGAGCGGATCAAAGCCGCCGGGCTGGACTATACGATCCTCCGGGACAACTTCTACCTCGACTTCCTGCCCCTGCTCACCGGAGAAGACGGCGTTATCCGCGGCCCGGCGGGCGACGGCGTGATGGCGGCCGTGGCCCGCGCGGACATTGCCCGGTGCGCCGCGGCGGTGCTGCGTGACCCTGCGCTGCACGTGGGCCGCACGTACGATCTGACCGGGCCGGAGGATATCTCCCTGCAGCGGGCCGCGGAACTGCTCACGGAAGGCACCGGCCGAAGCATCAGCTACCGAAATGAAACCGTGGCGGAAGCGTACGCGTCGCGGGCCCCGTACGGCGCACCCGGCTGGCAAGTGGACGCGTGGGTCAGTACCTACACGGCCATCGCCAACGGAGAACTTGCTGGCCCGACGTCGGACGTTCATGCCCTGACGGGCAGGGAACCGCTGGGGCTGGCGGATTTCCTCAAGGAGGCGCACCACCTCTAGCTGCGAAGGACCGAAGGCTGGCCTTGACGCACCCGTGGAGGCGGCGTAGACCTGTGAACACGGGCTATGCCCGCCACAGCATCCGCACCATCCAGAATCCGGCCCTACCCAGAAACGCAGTGCCATGACGAAGCAGATTTCCCGGCGCCGCCAGACCGAAAAGCCCACGGCGCATACCGGAGAACCCACGAACGGCCCGCTCACTGCAGAGGAACTGCAGCTTGCGGTCAGGAACCATTCAATGCCGCTGGAGGCCCTGCGGGAGGACCTCACGCCGCCGGGGCTGCACTACGTCCTGACGCATTTCGACATCCCGTTCATTGACGCCAATGCGTGGCATTTGCGGATCGGCGGCGCCGTGCAACGGGCCGTCGAAATCAACCTCCGGGCACTCCGCCGGGACCCCGCCATCAGCATTCCCGTCACCCTTGAATGCGCCGGCAACGGCCGGTCGCTCCTCCGGCCGCGGCCGCTCAGCCAGCCGTGGCGGCTCGAAGGCGTGGGCACCGCAGTGTGGACCGGCGTTCCGCTGGCATACGTGCTGGCCCAGGCGGGGGTGGATGAAGACGCGGTCGAAGTGGTGTTCACGGGCGCCGACGACGGCATCCAGGGCGGCGTCCGGCAAAAGTACGGGCGAAGCCTGCCGATCAAGGAGGCGATGCGTCCCGACGTCGTGCTCGCGTACGAGATGAACGGCCGCGAGCTGCCCCCGCAGCACGGCTTCCCGCTGCGGCTGGTGGTGCCCGGCTGGTATGGCATGGCCAGCGTGAAGTGGCTGGAATCCATCCAGGTGGTCACCCACGCCTATGACGGCTTCCAGCAGTCGGTCGCCTATCGCTACCAGAAGGACGCGAACGACGCCGGTACGCCGGTCACGCGCATCAAGGTCCGTTCGCTCATGGTTCCGCCCGGAATCCCGGACTTCTTCACCCGCAGCAGGGTCCTGTCCGCCGGGCCGGTGATGCTCAAGGGCAGGGCCTGGTCCGGCGAAGGTTCCGTGGTCCGCGTCGAGGTGGGGATCGACGGGAAGTGGGTGCCGGCGCATCTCGGTCATCCGGCTGGTCCGTTTGCGTGGTGCGACTGGACGTTGCCGTGGGTGGCGGACCGGGGCGAGCATGAACTCGCCTGCCGGGCCACCGATTCCACCGGATCAATGCAGCCGCTGGAGCAGGCCTGGAACTACCAGGGCATGGGCAACAACGCGGTGCAGCGCGTGAAGGTGAACGTCGAATAGTTGCCGCCCCGGTTCGTCTTCGCGTCGGCTGGGGTCAGCATCCTTCGAAGTCGGTCAGGACCTTGACCTTGCCCGCCGAGGCGGACGCGGGGTCGAAGGTGTAGCCAAGCCACTCCCGGGCCAGCCGGCGGGCGAGCTCCACGCCCACCACGCGCTGTCCCATGGTTAGCACCTGGCAGTCGTTGGACAGCACAGAGCGTTCCACCGAGAAGGAATCGTGGGCCGTGGCGGCCCGGATTCCTTCCACCTTGTTGGCCGCGATGGCGACGCCGATGCCCGTGCCGCAGAACAGGATGGCCCGGTCCGCGAGGCCGTCCCTGATCATCTCCCCGGCGGCAATCCCCACGTACGGATAAGGGGTGGTGAACTGCTCGGCGGCATCACCGCGGTTGACGCCGATGTCGATGATTTCGCTGACCCTGGGATCATTCCGCAGGTCCTCCATGATCCGGTCCTTGTAGTCCACGCCGGCTTCGTCGGCGCCCAGGATGAGTCGGATACCCACGGCTTGTCCTTCCATAGTCATGACGGTGTTCCCGCGGGCTGGCGCGCCGGAACCGGCGCCGCCAAATGCGGGCCCATGACGGCGAAGATCATTGCCAGGGACGTGGCCCCGGGGTCCGCGGTGCCTACGCTCTTTTCGGCGAGCGGCCGGGCCCGGCCCTTGAGCGGGCGCAGGGAGGCGGTGGCTTCCGCCGCCGCGGTTGCGGCGGCTGCGGCTTCGGCCCACGCCGCCTCAGGCGATGCACCAGCTTGGCTAGTACCGGCGGCCACCAGCCGGCCGAACGTTTCGGCGAAGGGCAGCAGCGCATCCACCATGGTCTTGTCCCCGATATCCGCCTTGCCGAGGCCGGTGATCCTTGCCGCAAACGCGCTGACGGCCGTGGCCAGCTCAGGCGGTCCCGGGATCTGCTGGTTGCCCAGTGATTCGCCAAAGGAGCGCAGGCCCGCGCCCCACAGCACCCCTGAGGTTCCGCCGGCCTTGTCCGCCCAGGCGTCCCCGGCGGCAGCCAGGACCGCTCCCGCCCCGGCACCGCGGGCAATGGCGTCAGAGGCTGCGGCCGTAGCCGCGTCGATGCCACGGACCATTCCACGCCCGTGGTCACCGTCGCCCGCCACAGCGTCCATGTCGCCGAGCCGCACTTCGGCGCCGTGCAGGGACGCCCGGGCGGCGGCAAGCGCCGCCAGGCAGTTCGCGGCGTACTCCCGCGACGCCTCAGTCGCCTCGAAAGCATCGGGTGCGGCGGCGCCGTCGGACGCTTCCTCCGCCATCTGGTCACCGGGCTGGAGGGCGGCATTGCCCCTCCGGTACGCCGGCGTTTCCGCCGGGGCGGTCCAGAGCGGCTCGAGTTCCTCGTCCAGCCAGGTGATGGTGAGCGAGACGCCGGACATGTCCAGGCTGGTGACCAGTTCGCCGACCTCAGGCATCACCAGCGTGTAGCCCGCGGCGCGGAGCAGCGGTGCAACGGTGAGCCAGAGGACAAAAAGTTCTTCGTGCTTGGTGGACCCGAGGCCGTTGAGGATCACGGCGATGCGGTCCCCTGCACCGTGCGGCGTCTCGGCCAGCAGCCGGGAAACGAGTTCCTGGGCCAGCTCCTTCGCAGGCGGCAGCTCGGTGTCGAACAGGCCCGGCTCGCCGTGGATGCCCAGGCCAAGTCCCATCTGCCGGTCCTTGAGCCTGAACAGCGGGCTTTCGGCGCCGGGAAAGGTGCAGCCGTGGAAGGCGCTGCCGATGGTGCGCGTCAGCCTGTTGGCCTTCCGGCCGAGCCGTACAACGTCGGCGAAGTCGGCGCCCGCTTCGGCCGCCGCGCCCATCACCTTGAAGACCGTGAAATCACCGGCGATGCCGCGGCGTTTCTCCGATTCCGACGGCGGGGCGCTGGCGACGTCGTCCGTCACCAAGACGTTTTCCACCTGGATCCCCTCCGCTGCGAGCCGTTCGCTGGCCATACCGAAGTTCAGGACGTCGCCCGCGTAGTTGCCGTAGGTGAACACCACGCCGGCCCCTGATTCCGCGGCCTTGGCCACAGCGTAGGCCTGCTGCGCGGAGGGCGAGGTGAAGATGTTGCCCACTACGGCGCCGTCAGCGAATCCGGTGCCGATCAGGCCTGCAAACGCCGGGTAGTGGCCGGAACCGCCGCCGGCGAGGACGGCCACCTTGGGCTTGGCCGGGCGGCGGCGCCGCACTGCCCCGCCCGTGACCTGGCGTACCAGGTCGGCGTGGACGTCGCAGAACCCGGCGAGGGCTTCGTCGGCGAAGTCGGAAGGATCGTTGAATATTCTGGTCATGGTGGGACTCTCTATCCTGCGGCGGGAATGGCTGTTAGTGGATGTGGCTTCCGCCGTTGATGTCGATGGTGGTTCCGGTGAGGTATGCCGATTCCTCCGAGGACAGGAAGGTGATGACGGCGGCGATTTCCTCGGTGGTGGCATTGCGGCCCAGCGGGATGCCGGCGT
The DNA here is from genome assembly GCF_056400885.1 of Arthrobacter sp. P4_H3. Taxonomy (NCBI): domain Bacteria; kingdom Bacillati; phylum Actinomycetota; class Actinomycetes; order Micrococcales; family Micrococcaceae; genus Arthrobacter; species Arthrobacter sp. P4_H3. The sequence goes on along the minus strand of NZ_JBFUKK010000006.1, from coordinate 166,363 downwards.
TGATGGCCGCCTCCTGCTCGTCGGTGCTGCCCACGCGGATGTTGGTGTCCACGGCGCCCGGTGTGATCGCGTTGACAGTGACGCCCGTGGCGCCGATTTCGCGGGCCAGGGCCTTGGTGAACCCGAGAATGGCGGCCTTTGCGGCGGAATATGGCACCTTGCCGAACACGCCGCCGCCGCGCTGCGCGGAGACCGAGGACATGTTGACGACCCGGCCCCAGCCGCTGGCGATCATGTCCGGGAGGAATGCCTTGGTGACCAGGTAGGTGCCGGTGGAGTTCACGGCCATGACCTTATTCCAAAGATCCAGGGTGGTCTCGAGGAACGGCACCGGCGAGGTGATGCCGGCGATGTTGGCCAGGGCGCCCACGGCCGGAAGCGTACCGGCGTTGATCTCGGCCTTCACTGCGCGGTACGCCGCGTTCACGGAGTCCTCATTGGCGACGTCGATCTCGTAGCCGAATGCCGGGACGTTGAATTCGTTGCCGATTTCGGCGGCGACCTTCGCGGACTTCTCGCCGTCGAGGTCCAGGATCACCACTCCCCAGCCCTGGCTGGCGTAGCGGCGTGCGGTGGTGATGCCGATGCCGCGGTCCGAGGTGGCCCCGGTGAGGACGGCGGTGCGCTGGATGGTGGTCATGATGCTCCTTGGATGGTGGTTGTGTCTTTTGATGGAATCGAGTGCTCCATAAGCGCCGTTTTGAGGGTTCATAACGGCAGTTACGGAGCAATCGATGGTCAGATGAGGTCGGTGATGAAGCTGGCTGCCTTGGCGGCCGCTGCGGGACGTTCGTCGTGGGTGATGTCCCGGGTTTCCAGCTCGAGGGCGAAGTGCCCGGTGTAACCGTGGGCTGCGAGTGAGCTCAGCCCGGCGGCAAAGTCCGCCTGGCCGTTTCCGATGCTGAGATTGATGTTGCCGGGCACCGCATCGCGCAGATGGACATGGGCGATCCGTCCTTCGTGGCGTTCGAGATACTCAAGGGGGTCCGCACCGGCGGCGACGATGTGGCTGAAGTCCATCACTATTCCCACGCCGGAACCGGCAAGCCGCCGGGCCAGCAGTTCCGCTCGTTCCAGGTTCCAGCAGAACCGCAGGAAGTGCAGGGATTCGGTCCAGAGTTCGACGCCGAATTCCGCGGCGCGCTGTCCTGCGTGCATGAGCTGCGCCGCGATGGTGTCCAGGTCCTCGTCAACGCTCCGGACCGGGTCGTGGCCCAGGGCCCCGCACGGAAGGACCAGGGCTTTGGCGCCGGTGTTGGCGGTTAGGGTGAGCAGCGCCTCCAGGTGCCGATCACGGGCGGCCATCCGGCCGGCGTCGAGCACTGCATTGAGGTCCCCGATGTCACCGTTGACGGAGCGGATCCGCAGCCCGGAGGCGGCAACCTTCGCGGTGACGGCCGTGACCGCCTCCTCATCCAGGTCATAAGGGACGTGGTCACAGACACCCGGCAGGGCGCCCAGGTCGATTTCTTCGAAGCCCAGGCCGCTGATGGTCCGCAGGGCGGTACTCAGGTCCTGATGGCGGAAGCTGATGGACGAGCAGCCGAGTCGGGTGTTGAACATCGTCGTTGATCCTCTGAATGAGCGGGGGTGATGTGAATCACCATAAGGCTTTTCACTGTTAACAGTCAACCTCCAACATTGACTGTTGACATAGCAAATGACGTACGTCACACTTGTCGTATCATGTGTTAACAGTCGACAGTGCCGAGGTTCCAATGCTTCGGTCGCTAATCGAAAGGGATCCACCAATGAGCAACGAAGCTCTGAAAATGCGGGGCCACGTCCACGGCACGAAGGACGCAAAGCGCGTCGCCATCGGTTCCGGTGTGGGCGCCGTCATTGAGACGTACGACTTCATCGGCTTCGGCACTGCCGCGGCCCTGTACTTCGGTACGGCGTTCTTCCCGACCGGCGACCCCGTCACGGGAACACTGGCAGCCTTCGCCACACTCGGCGTCGGTTTCGCCGCCCGCCCGATCGGCGGCATCATCGGCGGGCACCTCGGCGATAAGGTGGGCCGCAAACCCGTACTGGTGGCCTCCCTGATCCTCATGGGCGTGGCCACGTTCCTCATCGGCCTCCTTCCCACCTACGAGCAGGTGGGCCTGCTCGCTCCTGCCCTGCTGGTCTTCGTCCGGGTCGTCCAAGGCCTGGCTTTCGGCGCCGAGTGGGGCGGCGCCATCCTGATGAGCTACGAACACGCGCCTTGGAAGTCCAAGGGCAGGTACACCGGCATCGTCCAGGCCGGCTTCCCCGTTGGCCTGCTCCTGGCGAACCTCGTCTTCCTGGTCAGCGTGAACCTCGGCGGCGAACTTGCCTGGCGCGTTCCGTTCCTGGCCAGCATCGTGCTCGTCGCCGTCGGCCTGATCATCCGCTCCAAAGTCCCGGAGTCCCCGGTCTTTGACGAGGTCAAGGAAAGCGGCTCCATCGTCAAGTCCCCGATCATCGAGGTCATCAAGAGCGACTGGCGGAGCATTGTCCGGGGCATCGGCCTCCGCATCGCCGAGACCGCCGGCTACGCCGTCTCCATCACGTACATGATTTCCTACCTCCACACCCAGCATCTGGCGGACAAGACCCAGACGCTCGTGGCCCTCTGCATCGCGTCAGCGATCGGCATCTTTGCCACCATGGCCTGGGCAAGGCTTACGGACAGGATCGGCCGCCGGCCCCTGTATATCTGGTCCACTGCCTTCGCGCTTCTGTTCGGCATCCCCATGTTCCTGCTGGTGAACACAGGAATGTTCATCTTCGTCATCGCCACCATCGTCATCTCCTACGCTGTCTGCCAGAACTCCCTGGCCGGCGCCCAGGGTCCGTGGTTCCCCGAACTGTTCCAGGCCAAGACCCGTTCCTCCGGGGCCTCGCTGGCCTACCAGATCTCCGCCATGGTCTCCGGATTCACCCCCTTCATCACCACGCTTCTCTTCGTGAGCCTGGGCTGGATGGGCCCCGCCCTCCTCTTCAGCTTCTACGCCGCCATCGGCCTCTGGGCCGCGATCGTCACCCGGGAAACCTGGGGCAAGCGCGAACGCCAGCTGGCAGATGAGGCCACCAAAAGCACCCCCCAGTCAGTGACCGTCTGATGACCGCCACGAAGGAAGCCCACATGACCGCCACACAGGAAACCATGGCTAGCTCCATAACAGAACGCGTCGACAATGTTTCAGCCGCGGCATACCGGATTCGGCACCATGCCCTGAATATGGGAGAGGTCCAAGGCCAGGGCTACGTCGGCCAGGCGCTCGGCGCAGCGGACATGCTGGCAGCCGTTTACGCGGACCAGCTCCGGTTCCGGGCCGCCGACGCCGAATGGGAGGGCCGGGACAGGTTCCTGCTCTCCACCGGGCACTACGCCATCGGCCACTATGCCGCTTTGGCCGAGGCCGGCATCGTCCCGGTGGAGGAACTCGAGACCTACGGCTCGGACGATTCCCGGCTGCCCATGTCCGGGATGTCCACCTACACTCCGGGCATGGAAATCTCCGGCGGCTCCCTGGGCCACGGTCTCACCATCGCCGTCGGCATGGCCCTGGGCCTCCGCTACCAGGGCTCCGACGCCAGGGTGTACAACTTCCTCTCCGACGGCGAACTGGACGAGGGATCGACCTGGGAGGCCGCCATGGGCGCGCACCACCACCAGCTGGGCAACCTGACCGCCATGGTGGACATCAACGCACTGCAGGCGGACGGCAAGACGGACAGCGTGCTCCGCACCGAGCCCGTGACGCAAAAGTGGGAGTCCTTCGGTTGGTACACCCAGCGGGTGGACGGCAATAACATGGCCGACCTCTTGCGGGCCTTCGACAACGCCGCCGCCCAGGCCGCCGCCGCCGGACGTCCTTCCGTCATCCTGTGCGACACGAAGGTTGGTCGCGGCGTGCCCCTGCTGGAAGAACGCGAGAAGGCGCACTTCATGCGCATCGAAGAACACGAATGGCAGCTCTGCCGCGAACAACTGACTGCAGGATACGAAGGGAAGGCCAAGCGATGAGCGCCCCCAGCGCCTTGAAAGGCACCGTTTTGAAGGGCACCGCCCCCAAGCTGAAGACCTCGGCGATGATCGCGTCCTTCACCGATCCCGGCCAAAAGACCGCCTCCGCACCGTTCGGACACGCCCTGGTTAAGGCCGCGCAGGAGAACGACAAAATCGTTGGCCTCACAGCAGACCTGGGCAAGTACACGGACATGCACATCTTCGCCCAGGCCTTCCCGGATCGGTTCTTCCAGATGGGCATGGCAGAGCAGCTGCTCTTCGGTGCGGCCGCGGGGCTGGCCGAGACCGGCCTGGTGCCGTTCGCATCCACCTATTCGGTGTTCGCGGCGCGGCGTGCGTACGACTTCCTCTGCCTGGACAGCGCCGAACCGAACCTCAACGTGAACATCGTGGGCGGGCTGCCCGGCCTGACCACCGGGTACGGTCCCAGCCACCAGGCCACCGAGGACATGGCGATCTTCCGCGGCATGCCCAACCTGACCATCGTGGACCCCTGTGACTCGCTGGACATCGAACAAGCGGTCCCCCAGCTCGCGGCCAGCGAAGGCCCTACCTACCTGCGGCTGCTGCGCGGCAACGTGCCTACCGTCCTGGACGAATACGGTTATACCTTCGAACTCGGCAAGGCGAAGGTCCTCCGCGGCGGGAACGACGTCGTTTTCATCTCCAGCGGGCTGATGACCATGCGGGCCCTCCAGGCCGCCAAGGCACTGGCGGAGCACAACGTGGATGTCGCCGTCGTTCACACCCCCACCATCAAACCGTTCGACGCGGCGACCGTCCTGGCCGAGATCAACACCGACCGCCTGGCCGTAACACTGGAAAACCACAGCGTGATCGGCGGGCTGTTCGAAACCGTCGCCTCCGCCGTGGTCACCGCAGGACTCGGCAAGAGGGTGGTTCCGGTGGCATTGCCGGATGAGTTCCTCGACGCCGGCGCGCTCCCCACCCTGCACGAACGCTATGGCCTCTCAGTCCAGCGGATCGTGGCGAAAGTACTCGCGGAACTCGGCTAACCGGGCCGCAAGAGCGGGAGCGCGGAGCCGGCATAAGCCTGTTCCGCGCTTCTGGCGTACCATCGACAGTTAACACACTGACTGTAAACAGTCGACCACTGACAGTGAGGAAGTACCCACGATGGCCGGAGCAACAGCACCCCTGCTCGGACTGCAAAAGAAGAGCCTTCGCGAGCAGGCACTTTCCGCACTGCGCACGGCCATCACCAGCGGTGAGCTGGAACCCGGCCGGCACCTGGTGGAGACTGAACTCTCGGACATGCTCCAGATCAGCCGGGGAACGCTCCGCGAAGCGCTGCGGCAGCTTGAGCAGGAAGGCCTGCTGTCAGCCGGACCGCGCGGCCGCCTTTCCGTCCGGCACCTGGACGCCAAGGAAATCCGGGACATCTACTCTGTTCGCGCTGCACTGGAATCCCTGGCTGCCCGGACCCTGTGCGAACTTCCCGAACGCCAGCAGGTCATCAGTTCGCTGCGCGCAGCCATCGCCGCCATGGACGCCGCCACCAAGGGCACCCTCGAAGAACGGATCGAATCGGACCTCGAATTCCATCGCACCATGTGCCGCCTCACCGGCAACGAGACGCTGCTCCATTCCTGGGAATCACTGGAGGGCTCCATCCGGATGTCCATCATGTTCGCCGGGCTGGAAAAGGGCGTTTCGAACATGAGCGTGGACAGGCACCACGACATCGTGGCTGCCATTGAAACCGGCGACGCTTCCCTGGCCCGCAAGACCATCCGGGAACACATGGACACCGCCGCGGACAACCTGGTGGCGTAGAAGGCCCGTCGCCACGGCCTACGCTGGGCACATGAGCGCGCAAAGGAACACCTGGCATGCGGAGCACAAGGCCAGCCTGAGTCGGGGGCAACGGGCAGCTGACGTCCTGCGCAACGGCATGGGCAGCTGGCCGTTCGTGGGACTCTTCATCCTGTCGATGATGGTGTGGGCACTGGTGAATTCATTTGCCCTTGCCGACAGAGCCTGGGATCCCTACCCCTACATCCTGCTGAACCTGTTCCTGTCCATGCTGGCCGGCCTACAGGGCGCCATCCTGCTCATCGCCGCCAAGCGGCAGGATGCCATCGCGGCCGCCATGGCCCAGCATGACTACGACACGGATGTACAGGCAGAAGACGAAATCCGGAAACTCACCGCCATCAACAACCAACAGTTGGAGATCCTCCGGGAGCTGCGGCAACTCCTGGCCGAACGTGACGGCAAGGCGACAGTTCAGTAGTCCACGATCGCGCCGCAGGAAATATTCACAGTGGCGTCAGTGATGGCACCGGCCCGGTCCGAGGCGATGAATACGGCCACGTTGCCCACGTCGGCGAGCGTGGTGAGGAAGTGGGTCCGGGTTGCCACGCTGACGGGCTGGCTGAACCTGGTTTTCGTCCAGAGCGTCGACGACGGCGGTTTCCGCTCTGCCGCCTGCCTGACGGATGTCCCGGGCTACTTTCTGCAGGCGTGATTCGGTGCGGCCGGCGAGGAAGACGTCGGCACCTTCCGCCCCGAAGGCCCGGGCGACAGCGCCGCCTCCGACGGGACCGCCGCCGCCGTAGACCAAGGCGGTGCGGCCCCGCAGCAGGCCAGCCGGCCCCGTTCCATTTGGCCCCGTCCCGTTTTCCAGCAGCATCGCAGGCCTCCTGTCGGTTCTACCCGCCTTCCTAGGGTTGGCGGGGTTCGCCCGGAGGCTCCGCACGCGGGGGCACCGGGGGCGGTTCCGTGGCCGGGGGCACCGCATGCGGGGGCGCCGGAGGGCCGGGAGGCACAACGTACTGCGAGGCGGGGACCGGGGGCGGCAAATAGTCTGCCGGCGGAGCGTCGGCCGGATCCGTCGGCCCCATGTCGAGGCGGAAGGGCGGGTACTCGTCCCGCATCAGCGCCACGTAGGCAATAACGCGGTGGGTCCAGCGGTTCAGGCCGATCAGCAGGTCAAAAAGCCTCCGGCCGAAGCGCCCCGTAAACAGGAGGCTGAACCCGGCCACAATCACCAGCAGGCCGATCAGCGAGACCCCGCCGCCGCCCTGGTATCCCACCCAGGTGCCATCAACCCAGGTGCCGTCCACCCATCTTCCGTCCACCCAGGTCCGCCGGTTGCCCCAGGTGCTTGCCGCGCCTGAGAAGGCGGCGACGATCAGGAGTTGGGGAAGGGCCAAGAGCCACCACTTGACCAGCACCAGGCCGCGGGAGAGGTGCTCGGGGTACTCCACGTCGAAATCTGCCGGGTAGTCGGTCCGCGCCAGCGTGAAGGGCGGGTAACGGTCCGTCCCGATCGCGGCGTAGGCGTAGAAGGCAACCCGCCAGTTCCACCGCAGGACGCCCACGTTGAAGTTGAACAGCGAGCGCGGATAGCGGCCGGTGAACAGGATGGCAAAGCCGGCCACGATGGTGGTCACGAAGAAGGCGAACCACAGGAAGAACAGCACGATGTAGTGCGGGATCGCCAGGAACCACTTGATCAGCCACATGCCGCGGGAGAGTCCGGGGTCGAGGTAGCCATTCAGCCGCACGGGGTACCGGGAGGTGTCCGAGGGCTGCGGGTCCGTGGGCAGCGGCGTACGGCCGCCTCCGGGCGGAATCGCGGCAGCGGCTGTGGCGTAAGGGGCTGCGGCACCCGGCGTCGTGGAGTAAGGGGCATGGGCGTCCGGGCCTACCGGCAAGGGCCCGGGGCCTGCGGGCGCGGCCGCCGGGTAATGCGGCGGCGGGCCGTGCCTGCCGAGCCCTGCGGCGCCGGCCACAATCAGCGGCACACCCACCGCCAGCAGGGCGATGCCGCCGATCAGGAGCCCGATGAAGACCGGCCACAACAGATCGGACCGTACGCCTGCCTGCAGGTCCACTGAAACCGGGGCGGCGCCGTCGGCGTTCATGACCACCACCGCCCAGCGGCCGCTGCGCAGGTCCCATTCAATCTGCTGGGTTCCGGTTCCCTGGGCGGACGTGGACCAGAATGACTGGGCGCCCGGGGCAGCGGGTACCGCGTCTCCGGGAACCTCACGGTACTGGACGCGGAACGGGTAGGACTTCAACTCGGTGATTTCGGAATGCCGGACGTTGTCCAGGTACCGGGCCACGTCCTCCTGGGGTCCGATACCGATGAAGATCTGTTGGCCGGACGCCGACGTGCCGCGCAACAGCAGCCGCCCCGCGCTGTCCACCGGCAGGACGTCCGGCATTTCCTCGTCCACCAGGACATTCAGGCCTGGCGAGGTGATGGCACGCGTCGCCACGTCGTAGCGCTCTGTGGGTGTGGTCAAATATCCGTCGTCGCGCTGCTGGAAGTTGACCCATCCGACGGCGCCGGCGCCTGTCAGCAGTCCAAGCCCCATCAGGGCGGCGAGGGTGCCGAGTACCAGCATGACTATCCGGCCTGGTTTCATGGCCAGTCCTTTCTTGCCTCTTGCTTGGCCCCCCGGAGTCTTATCCGCCTGCTCTGTGAGCAGGCGTTGATTTCACGCCGTGATCACCACTTTGAGCGCCTTGGTTTCGGCGGCGCGGGCGAAAGTGTCGTAGGCATCCATGAACTGGTCGAACGTGAAGTGGTGGGTGGCGAATTTCTCGGCCGGAACCTTCTTCTGGGCCACCAGCTTGAGGAGCATCGGAGTGGTGTTGGCATTGACCAGGCCCATGCTGATGTTGATGTTCTGGATCCAGAGGTTCTCCACATGGAGTTCGACGGATTTGCCATGCACTCCCACGTTGGCCACGTTGCCGCCGGGGCGGACGATGTCCGTGCACATGGTGAAGGTCGCCGGGATGCCCACCGCTTCAATGGCCACATCCACGCCTTGTCCGTCCGTGAGCGCCAGCACCTGTTCCTTCCAGTCGGCGTCGCCGGAGAGCACGACGTCGGTGGCGCCGAACTCGCGGGACTTTTCCAGCCGGTTCGCGTCAAGGTCGATCGCGATGATGGTTGCCGCGCCGTACAGCCCGGCGGTGGCGATTGCTGCCAACCCGACCGGCCCCGCGCCGACAACCGCCACGGTGTCCCCCGGCTTGACCCGCCCGTACTGCACGCCGATTTCAAAGCCGGTGGGCAGGATGTCGGAGAGCATCACGGCCTGGTCGTCGCTGACCCCTTCGGGCAGAAGGTGCAGCGAGTTCTCCGCGTACGGGACGCGCACGTATTCAGCCTGCGTACCGTCGATCAGGTGTCCGAAGACCCAGCCGATGCCCGCTGCCCCTTCCTCGCCCATGCAGTGCGAGTACAGGCCGGTCTTGCAGTTGGCGCAGTGGCCGCAGGACTTGATGCAGGAGATGATGACCCGGTCCCCTACTTTCAGGCTGGTGACCGAGGAGCCTACCTCGGTGATGGTTCCTACACCTTCGTGCCCCAGGATCCGGCCTTTCTGAACTGCGGGCACGTCCCCCTTGAGGATGTGCAGGTCCGTTCCACAGATGGTGGTCGTGTCCACCTTGACGATCACGTCGCTGGGGTTCTGGATCTTGGGGTCCGGGACGTCGGTCCAGGATTTTTCGCCGGGACCGCCGTAGACGAGCGCTTTCATGCGTACTCCTTGACTCTGTGGATGAAGCCGGGGTCAACGATTTTCACGCGGCACGGCACTAGGGAACGGTCCACTCCGGATGCCAGTCGGGACAGGCGGGCGCATTCGTGGAGTTCTTCGAGGACCGTGTCGGTGACCCGTGCGCGGGAGAGATCGATGGTGAGTTCTTTGCCGTGCAGCAGTGACGTGGTACGCCGGGCAACGACATACAGGGCGCGGAGGCTGGCCCCTGTCACCACGCCGCGGACTTCAAGGCTGGCGGCCTCCAGGTCCGCTTCAATGCGGACCACTATCTTCAGCCGGTGCTCTGAATGTTCGTAATGCGTGGTGGATGGGGCTCCATGACGGGAGTGGACGGCGGGTCGGGTACCCAGGACAGTTCGTGCGTGCTGATTCATGAAGCCGGGTCTCCTGCTATGTCCGGGAGGCGCACTGCGCCAGCCCTTCCCCAATTTTTGGCGAGACCGGTTGCTGATAGGCGAAGCATTTCCCCTCCCCAAGGTGCGTGCGTGAGTAACGCAGACGTGAGATGCCCCACATCAAGGATGGCGGCCCCGCGCAGCAACGGTAAGGGACGAAAGACCCCTTTACGGGGGCCTGCCGGGCGGCCCCGATACCCGCCCGGGGCTTATGGCCCGTGACAGGGGAATCGGCAGTCTGGAGAATTGCCCGATGACGAAGCCACGGACCGTAAAACATATTTCCAAGCCCGCAGTGTTCGCCTGGCTGGCGGCATCGGCCTTCCTGTTCCGGCGCTTTCAGTTGCGCTGGGGCGCCACGGACGCCGAGGCCGACGGCGGGCTGCCGGGCGACCATCTGCTGCCTACTCCGGACCTGCAGTCCACGCGGGCCATCACCATCAAGGCTCCGTCGAACGACGTGTGGCCCTGGCTGGCGCAGATGGGGCAGGGACGCGGCGGACTTTACAGTTACGACTTCCTGGAAAACCTCGCCGGACTGGACATCCACAGCGCCGACCGTATCCACCCGGAGTGGCAGGACATCAAGGCAGGCGACCACTTTCACCTGGCCCCGGCTGCTTCCGCGGACCTGGAAGTCGGGTTGGTGGACCACGGAAACGCGCTAGTACTCCGCGTTCCTCCCGGATCCCCGCCCGGGCCGTTCGATTTCAGCTGGGCATTTGTCCTGCAGCCGCAGCCCGACGGCACCACGCGCTTGGTGGTGCGGGAACGGTACGCCTACCGGCAGTGGTGGGCCCGGTGCCTGGTCGAGGTGGTGGAGGTTGCCAGTTTCGTCATGTCCCGGCGGATGCTGCACGGGATCAGGACCCGCGCGGAGGGGAACTCTTAGTAGCCTGTCCCTATGCCTGAACCCGCTGCGCCCGACCTCGTCCTTGCCACCGTCCGGGAGCCCGGGGGGACGGACTGTCTGGATATCCACATTGCCCGGGGCGTGGTCACCCGGATAACGGCGGCGGATGAGCAGCGGAGCGGCGCGCGCACCGTTGACTTCGGCGGCCGGTACGTCATCCCGGGCCTGTGGGATGAGCATGTGCACATGACCCAGTGGGCCATGGCCGCCAACCGCATCGACCTTTCGCGTGCTGCGTCGGCAAGTGAGGCCGTCGACGTCGTTCGGTCGAGTATCGCCGCCATCCGCCTCGGCGTTGCGGTGCAAGGCGAGAACGACGGCGACGGAAGTAGCCCGACGCTGGTGGGCGTCGGCTTCCGCGACGCCGTCTGGACAGACCACCCCAGCCTGGCGATGCTCGATGCCGTGACGCGGGGCGTTCCCACCGCGCTCATCAGCCACGACCTCCACTGCGTCTGGGTGAACAGTGCCGCCGCGAAGCGCTACGGGGTGGAGGTGGACGCCAGCGGCCTGCTGCGCGAGGACCCGGCGTTTGCCCTGACGCGCGAGCTCGGCCGGCTGCCTGACTCGGTGGTGGACGGTTGGGTCGGCGAGGCGGCGCGGAAGGCCGCCGCCCGCGGGGTGGTTGGGATCGTGGACTTCGAGATGACCTGGAACCGCGAGGTGTGGCTCAGGCGCGTCAGCGGCGGCTTCGGCTCCCTGCGGGTGGACGCCGGCGTCTATCCGGAGCACCTGGACCGTGCCCGGATTGAGGGCATGCGGACAGGTCAGTACATTCCGGGCGGGAACGGCCTGCTCCGGGTGGGGCCGCTCAAGGTGCTGATCGACGGCTCGCTCAACACCCGTACTGCCTACTGCGTGGACCCTTACCCGCACGGTGGACGGGGGCTTCTCACCGTCAGCGAAGCCGAACTGCGGGCATTGCTGGTCCGGGCCAATGAATCCGGCTTCGTTCCCGCTGTCCACGCGATCGGCGACGCCGCGAACGAGGTGGCCCTGAACGCGTTCGAGGCCGCCGGCATCCGCGGACGGATCGAACATGCCCAGTTTGTCCGGCAGGAGGACTTCGCCCGCTTTGGCCGGCTGGGCCTGACTGCGAGCGTCCAGCCGGCGCATGCCCTTGATGACAGGGACACTGCCGACGCCAACTGGGGCGACCGCACCGGCCGGGCGTTCCCGCTGCGGTCGCTGCTGGCGGCAGGGGCCACGCTGGCGCTCGGTTCCGACGCGCCTGTGGCTCCGCTGGATTCGTGGACTGCGATGTCGGCAGCGACCACGAGGTCCGCCCTGGACGGCCGCGGACCGTGGCACCCGGAGCAGGCCATCACCCGGGCGGAAGCCTTGTTTGCGTCGTCCCGGGGACGGTCCCGGATCCGCGTGGGAGACCCGGCGGACATCGCCGTGCTGGATGCCGACCCGCTCGGCGTCCCGGACGAGGCCTTCGCGTCGATGCCGGTGGCGGCGACGCTCGTTGCGGGCCGGTTCACGTTCGACGGCGGCGCGCTGGCTACGCAGGTCAGCTGACTATGCCGGGCAGCTGACCGGCGCGAACGGACACTTATGGCCCCAACGCTGGCTCGGTTCTAGCCCTTTACCCGGGCCTGGACCAGGTTGGCGAACGGCAGGCGGCCGAATTCCCCGCGGAAGTCCGCGTGATACTTGGCCTCTGCCTGATTCAGCCCGCCGGCGGGAAGCTCCTTCCAGGCAATGAGCAGGGACTTGGCGTTCGCGAGTTGCCAGATGAGCCGCCCGTCCCAGTGACCGGGGGGCTTTCCCTGGCCGAAATCCATGAATTCCTGAACCTGCCGGCGCAGTCCGCGATTGCCCTTGCTGCCTGGTCCGGCCTTGCCCACGTAGAGGACGTCGGCGCCGTCGACCCATTCAGCCGCGAGTGCCGCCTGAGTGAGCGATGGATCTTTCTTCTTGAACACGCCAGCAGTGCTCCTGGCCAGGAACTGCGGCTGGAATCCTTCCGGCTGGAGGACGGCGAAGATCCCGGGTGCCTGCGGGATCCGGTTGACCTCGACTTCAGCGAAGGTCCTGAAGCCGGCGAAACCGTCCTCACGAAGTGCCTGTCTGTTGACCTGCATGGTTGGGGTCCTTGGCTCGTGAACACGTGGAATGGCGGCGGCCGCCAATCAAACTCTAGCCGGACGGCGTCGCCAAAGTTATAGTAAGCATGCTGACTAGTTGGCGAAATCATCGTCCGTCGTCAGGCAACGTTCAACCCTTTCCAGTCAAAGGAGACACCATGAGCACGAAGGTCGAAAAACGCATTCTGGTCAACGTGCCGGCAAGCACGGCGTACAACCAGTGGACCCAGTTCGAGGAATTTCCGCACTTCATGGGTGGCGTGAAGAGTGTGACGCAACTCAGCGATGACCGCCTCGAATGGGTGGCTGAAATCGCAGGTGTCCGCCGGAAGTGGGAGGCGAAAATCCTCGAGCAGGTCCCGGACCGGAAGGTCGCCTGGGCAGCGACGGAAGGTGCAACGAATGCCGGGACCGTAACTTTCGAAGACGTGGGAGGGGGTCAGACCTCGGTGCAGCTTTCGCTCGAATACGAACCGGAAGGCATCGTGGAGACCCTGGGCGACAAGTTGAATGTCGTCGACCGTCAGGTAGAAGCGGACCTGAAGAGGTTCAAGGACTTCATCGAGGACGAAGGTTACGCGAGCGGCGCCTGGCGCGGGACCGTCAACGAAGGCGCTTCCGCGGGGACACCCGGAGTGGAGGCGGCAGCGGCATCACGCGGCGATTCCGGCAAGGCCGGCGTCTCCGGAAAGGTCGCTGCGGGCGTGGGAGTTGCCGCGGCAGCGGCAGCAGGCGTGGCCGCGAGCATGCGGGACAAGGACACGGAGCCCACCCGCACCACGGCTCCCGTTTCCGGGACCCCGGTTTCAGCCGTTCCGGCGACCGACGCTTCCGGCTATGTGGAGCCCGCGGAAGCGGCCGGCACGGCATCCGGTTCCGGTTCCGCCTTGAGCGACGACCGGATCGCCAAGCCGTTCGACCAGACCAACGGCCTGGTTGATTTCGAAGGCGATTCCGACGAAACCGCGGCAAGCGACACAAGAAGTGCGGCTGAGCGGCGCGGCGAAGAAGAACGCGACGGCGGCCTGCCGCCTGCGGCAGGAAGCCTGGGCCAGCACTAGGGACCGCGTTACCCTCTCGGAACGCCCCGCCTTGCAGCGTTCGGGCTCGGGGCGTTCCGAGGGCCCGGCGGCCCTGTCGGCTCCGGAGGTTCCGTGGCGCTTTATTGTCAGGGGTCGCTGTGACACTTAGTGCATGGACGGCGAGCGGGAACGGGCTTCGAGACATGCGACCGCGCCGTCGTCGCAGCGGTGCGGTCAGCCGCCTATCGGCGCGATCCTCGGTCCGTTGCGGATCGCGCCAGCCACGCCGCCGCCGAGCGCCATGTGAGCCTTCGGCCGGCGCCCGACACCATGTGCTACCTGACGGCGTTCCTCCCAGTATCCGAGGGGGTTGCCGTCCACGCGGCCCTCACCAGGCATGCGGACAAGTTCCGATCCGACGGAGACCCCCGCTCCCGCGGCCAGCTTATGGCCGACGCGCTGGTGGAACGCGTCACGGGAACGGGTAGGCGGAATCAGCGGGGTCGAGATCCAGCTGGTCATGACGGACCGCACCCTGTTACAGGGAGACAGCGAACCGGCGCGGCTCCCCGGCTACGGCGTGGTCCCGGCCGGGTGGGCCCGGGAGGTCGCTGCCCCGGACCAGGACCGGCCGATGAACATTTGGCTCCGGAGGCTCTACACCGCCCCCGCCACCGGAGATCTGGTGGCGATGGACTCGCGGGCACGCCTCTTCCCGTCAGGACTCCGCCGCTTCATCCAGGTCCGCGACCACACCTGCCGCACGCCTTTTTGCGACGCCCCGATCAGGCAGCTGGATCACGTCCTGCCGTGGCACAGCGGCGGAACCACCACTCAAGGCAACGGCGCCGGACTCTGCGAAGCCAGCAACCACACCAAGGAAGCACCCGGGTGGAGCGCCCACCCCGGGCCGGGACCCCGGCACACGATCCGACTGACAACGCCCACCGGGCGCAGCTACCAGTCCACCGCCCCGCCGTTACCTGGGCATCTTCCTTCTGAGACAGCAGCCACCCGTCATCGCCGTGAACTTCGGCATCAGGTCAAGGCGCTCAAGCGCGTCAGGATACGGGCTGCGGCCGCGGCGGAAGGGGCGCCGAGTTATCCGCTGACGGGCGCGCGCAAATCAGCGCCCCTGAACCACAAAGACCGGCTTAAACAGCAAAGACCTGCAGGTACCTTCGCGATCTCGCTATGAGACGGCCCGGACATTCTCATGTCCCGAACGGCCCGCGTTATCTGAACGGTTACCTGCAGGCGCTTTAAGCGTACGCCCGCACGGTCCGGCAGGAAATAGGTCGGGAGCCTCTTGCCGTGGAGGCCGGATGCGGTGCGGAATCGACTGGTTCCGGAAATCCGCAGAACATCAACCCCGGCCAAAAGCGTAGAGTGGAACCAGACGCCTGATTCTGGACGCCGTGTGCTGAGGGAGAAATCGTGACGATTGACTGGGACGAAAAAAAGGCCCTGCTGCAGGAACCGAACATCGCTGCTGTAACCCAGCTTTGCGACGAACTCATGGAAAAGAAGCCGGGCTCAGTAGTCCCGTACATCGACCCCGTCCACGATGAGGACGAGTGCAGGATCGTCAGCCTCCACGTCAGCCCCGGCAAGGGCACTGAATCCGGCTTCGTTTCGCACTTCAACGACGATGAAGCAGCGCGGCGGGCCACCTCAATCTACGAAATCGTGGAGCTCGACCCCCGCTACGTGATGCCGTGGAACGCTTATCCCTGGGTGCGCGACCCGGATCTGCCGTCGGCCCTCAATGTCCAGGAAAAGACGGACGGCCTCAGGCCCTTCCGCCAGTTCCTCAAGATCAACAGGCGCGTCTCCGCCATCATCGCCCACGGCACGGACGCCCAGACTTTCCTGACCCTCTTCGAAAAGACGTACCACCAGTCCTTGAAGAACTCCGGGATCAAGGTCTACAAAGCCAGCGCCCTCGGCGGCCGGGCCTTCGCGGTCTCCGCAAACAAGCAGGAAGAACTGCTGAGCAAGAGCGTTGAAATCTACAAGGACGCGATGCAGCGGGCCGGGATCCAGCACCTCTAATTACTGCCCTCCTGCAGGGTGACGCCCGACGCCGGGACTCACTTTTGCGGCACTGCCTGCCTTACGCTTCCAGCAGCCTCCGCCGGTGCTTCAGCTCCTTGAGCCACGACCTGGTGACCATCGCCGAAAACGGTGCGGCGCCGTCGTCGTTCGCTCCCGTGAAGGCCGTGCCCGCTTCCAGATCCGCCACCAGCGGACCCGACGCCTTCAATCCCAGCTCCAGCACTTGCACCGCGGCGCGTTCGGCCAGCCCCAGCCCCGTGGCCCAGCCGAGGAAATGCCTCCGCGAGATCCCGGTCCGCTTGCCGTCCAGCATCAGGGCCAGCGTCTTGTCGCCGTAGACCACCGTGGAGGGAATGTCGTACACCGGCGCGATGGACCACTCCCCCGATGGCTGTTGCACCATCGACACATTCTTGGCGTGAAGATCGCCATTCCCGCTCAACCATGCGAATGCAGCCTGGATGGCCAGGTTCCGCAACGCCGGCAGCGGCGCAGCGCAGTATTCAGCCAAGGCATGGCACACCTGCCCGTAACCCACGTTGTACTTGTCCGCCGGGTAGAGCCGCAGCACCTGCGCACCGTCCTCGACAGCGAGCCGCTGCACCGCCCCGTGGCCGCCGCCCGGGAGCGGAATCCGGTCGAACCGCTCCACCAGAAGCCCCGGCCGCCCCCCGACGTCCCGGATCAGCCGCACCTTGCTCAGCGGTATACGCAGCTTGGCGGCATACCGGAACATCACCAACTCGTTCTCCACCACATGCGGGAACTCCGGCGCGTTGAGCTTGAGGATGTAGCGCCGGCCGGCGCTGGCCACCGGCATGGAGATCATCCCGGCCGACAGCTTGTCCTGGACGCCGGCGAGGGCCACCGGGTCGATCAGCCCGGAATCGCCCAGTAGCGCGTCGAAATCAACCGTCGTCTTCGGGTTCAGCTCAACGGCGTGCTCGTCCGGATCCAGGGGTTCGCCGTGGCCCACGATCTGCACGTCGCCCACCGGGTTGGCGCCGGCAACGATCAGGAGCGAGAGTTCGTCATCCACGCTCGTCTTTACCGAGCGCCGCAACGCGTTCAGCCGCCTGCCCTCCGGCAGCAGCCCGGTGAAGTACGGCGGGGCGGCACCCGCGGCAGACAGCACCGGTTCGGCGGTCAGGGGGAGGGAACTGGCGACGGCGGGACCTCCGGCTGCGAGGTACGCCGGCAGGTAGCTGAACCTGGTGCCGCCCTCATACCGTTCGAGCCGCGCAGCCAGGACGCCCGCCTTGTAGACGTCGGCGACGCGGTGCCTCATGGCCCATCCTCCGGCAGGGGCCTGCCGGCGGCACGGCCTGTGGCACTTCGCTGCCCGTCGATGGCCCGGGCTGCGGCACGTGTCCGCGTGGTCAGCTGAAGCTCCAGCCCGAGCGTCTCAAGAAGCGCCAGGAGTGAGTCCAGCTGCACGCTGCGCTTCCCCTGCTCAACGAAGCGGACGAAGCGCTCGGACACCCCGGCGAGCTGGGCCAGGTCGTGCTGGGTGAGCCGCAGGGCAGCCCGGCGGGCCCGGACCTCGGCCGCAAGCCCGTCAGTAAACCCATCCGCCATCCCGAACCTCCCGATAGGCACGAACGTACCGTTTTCCTGCCTGCCACCCATGATACGGCGGGATGCACCCGCGTGAACAGAGGATTTCGGAACGAACGTACCGGAAGAAGGCTTCGCGGGCGCACCCCAAAGCCCTCCAGACCCTCCGCCCGCGCTGGAAGCTGCCTTCACAATTGACAGTCCGTGTGACCCGTGCCATATTTGAACCGTGATGAACCTGTCAGACAGCCGGACAGCAGGACAGCCGCTCGCCCGCCTTAGTGCGGCCGAAGCAGTCTTCAATGTCCTCCGCGCGGACATCGAATCCGGCAAGCTCGAGGTCGGCGCCAAGCTGAGCGCCGAAGCCACCCTCGCCCAGCAGTACGGGGTGAGCCGTTCCGTGGTCCGTGAGGCATTGCGCTCCTGTAACGCCCTCGGCCTGACCATGACCAAGACCGGCCGCGGCACGTTTGTGGTGGCCAATCGGGTGGCCAAGGACCTGGTCCTGGGCCAGTACTCGGCCCTGGACCTCACCGAGGCCCGCCCTCACATCGAAGTCCCGGCCGCCGGCCTGGCGGCCGAACGGCGCACCACCGAGGAACTTGAAGGGCTGCGGGACATCGTCGCTGCAATGGCCGCCGAGGACGACCCCGAAGCCTGGGTGGCCCTCGACTCCAGCTTCCACGCAGCCATCGCCCGTGCCAGCCACAACCAGGTGTTCGAAAACGTGGTCTCCGACATCCGCGACGCTCTGGCACACCAGTCCGAAATGCTCAACATGGTGGCGGACCGCCAGCATGCCTCCGACCACGAACACCAGCGGATCCTGGCCGCCATCGAATCCGGCAATGCCGCCGAGGCCAGCTCCGCCATGCGGGAACACCTGCACGCTGTGGGCGTGGCCCTCGACTCCATCCTTAACCGGTAGCTCCCGGCAACCGACGCACACCCGACACACAGCACCGAAACCCAAGGACCCCATGCTCTCCCCAGCCCTGCCCGCCCATGCCCAGACTCCGGTTCAGACCCCGGGCATTGCCGCCTTGCCGCAGCACGTTCCCCTGGCCGTGCAGACCCGCGACGGGCTTGTGGAAAGCATCCACTACGGTTCATTGATCGCCACCGCCCCGGATGAATCGGCCGAAGGCGGCGTCCGTACGCTGTTCTCGGCGGGTGACCCGCTGGCACCTTTCTACCCGCGGTCATCGCTCAAGCCGCTGCAGGCCGTGGCCATGGTCAGTGCCGGCCTCGACCTTCCCGCCGACCTCCTGGCCCTCACCGCAGCCAGCCACTCCGGAGCCGCAATGCACCGCGACGGCGCCCTCCGCATCCTCGAAATGCACGGCCTCACGGCGGACGCCCTGGAAAACAGCACGGACCTCCCTTACGGGACGGAGGAACGGGAGGAATGGCTCCGCGACGGCGGAACCGCCACCCAGCTGACCCAGAACTGCTCCGGCAAGCACGCCGCCATGGCTGCTACCTGCGTCATCAACGGCTGGCCGGTCCGCGGCTACCTCGATCCGGGACACCCCCTGCAGCAGCTCGTGCGCACCACAGTCCGGCAACTCACCGGGGAAGAACCCGAGCGCACCAGCACCGACGGTTGCGGCACTCCCCTGTTCGCCCTCACCCTCCGTGGAATGGCCCGCGCGTTCGGCCGGATCACCTCCGCAGTGGTGACCGACCCCGAAAGCCCGGAAGCCGCCGTCGGCCGCGCGATGATGCAGCACCCCGAAATGGTGGCCGGCATTGGCCGCGACGTCACCGAACTGATGCGGCTCGCCCCCGGCATCCTGGCCAAGGACGGCTTCGAAGGCGTACAGCTCGTGGGACTGCCGGACGGCCGCGCCGTGGCTATGAAGATTTCCGACGGCGGGGACCGCGCCCGCATGCCGGTCACCGTCCGCGCGCTGGAAGCGCTCGACGTCGACACCGCACCGTTCGCCGGCGTCGCCACCGGCACCGTCCTCGGCGGCGGACGGTCCGTGGGCGCGTTGCAGGCCGCCGATTTCCTGTCCACGCCCGTCAACGAAGCCCTGTGAGGACCCCATGACCACCATTGCCGATACCGCCCCGGACACCCGTTCCGAACACGACCTCCTCGGGGACCGGGACATCCCCGCCGCCGCGTACTGGGGCGTGCACACCCTCAGGGCCGTGGAGAACTTCCCCATCACCGGCCAGCCGCTGTCCACGAACATGTACCTGGTCCGCGGCCTCGCCGCCGTGAAACTCGCCGCCGCCCGCACCAACCGCGAACTCGGCCTCCTGGACCCCGAACGGGCCGACGCGATCGAACAGGCCTGCACCGACATCATGAACGGACACCTSGCCGARCAGTTCGTCGTGGACGTCATCCAGGGCGGMGCCGGAACGTCCTCGAACATGAACGCCAACGAGGTCATCGCCAACCGCGCCCTGGAAATCCTCGGCCACCCCAAAGGCSACTACGCCCGCCTGCACCCCAACGACCACGTCAACCTCTCCCAGTCCACCAACGACGTCTACCCCACCGCGGTGAACCTGGGMACCATCTTCGCCGTCCGCGAACTCCTCGCCGCCCTGGCAGAACTCGAAGACGCCTGCGCCGCCAAAGCCGCCGARTTCCGCACCGTCGTCAAAATGGGCCGCACCCAGCTCCAGGACGCCGTCCCCATGACCCTCGGCCAGGAATTCGGCACCTACGCCGTCACCATCGGCGAGGACCGCCTCCGCCTGGCCGAAGCGGACCTGCTCATCCACGAAATCAACCTCGGCGCCACCGCCATCGGCACCGGCCTGAACGCCGCACCCGGCTACGCCGAGGCCGCCTGCCGGCACCTGGCCGAGATCACCGGCCTACCCCTGGTCACCGCCATCGACCTGATCGAAGCCACCCAGGACGTCGGCGCGTTCGTCCACCTCTCCGGCGTCCTCAAACGCGTCGCCGTGAAACTCTCSAAAATCTGCAACGACCTGCGCCTGCTCTCCTCCGGCCCCCGCGCGGGCTTCGGCGAAATCAACCTCCCCGCCGTCCAGTCCGGCTCCTCCATCATGCCCGGCAAAATCAACCCSGTCATCCCCGAAGTCGTCTCCCAGGTCGCCTACGAAGTGATCGGCAACGACGTCACCATCACCATGGCCGCCGAAGCCGGACAACTCCAACTCAACGCCTTCGAACCCATCATCGTCCACAGCCTCCACAAGAGCATCTCCCACCTCGAAGCCGCCTGCCGCACCCTCACAGCACGCTGCATCCGGGGCATCACCGCCAACACCGAACACCTGCGCCTCACGGTCGAACAATCCATCGGCCTGGTCACCGCCCTGAACCCCCACCTCGGCTACACCACCGCAACCGCCATCGCCCAGGAAGCCCTCGCCACCGGCAAAGGCGTCGCCGAACTCGTCCTCGAACACGGCCTCCTCACCGCCGAACAACTCCAGGAACTCCTCAGCCCCCAACGCCTGGCCAACCTGAGCAAGTAGCCCCAACCGCCCCCTAACCTCGCAAGCTCGGCTAGGGAACCCGGCGGTCGTGGGCCCAGCACCACCACCGAAGCACCTCCGGCTCCTCCCCAACAGGAAACCAAAGGACAACCAATGACACAGCCACAGCAGGACACTGCCCAAAAACAGGCAGTCACTGACCACACCATTCCGGCGCACGCGCACGCTTCGGAAGCCACGCTCCACCGCGAGGATGAGGGCTACCACAAGGGACTCAAGCCGCGGCAGGTCCAGATGATCGCCATCGGCGGCGCGATCGGCACCGGCCTCTTTATGGGTGCCGGCGGCCGGCTTGCCACCGCCGGGCCTGCCCTCATCATCAGCTACGCGGTGTGCGGCTTCTTTGCCTTCATGATCCTGCGCGCCCTCGGCGAACTGGTGATGCACCGCCCCTCGTCAGGATCGTTCGTTTCCTACGCCCGGGAGTTCTTCGGCGAGAAGGCAGCCTTCGTCACCGGCTGGCTGTACTGGCTGAACTGGGCGATGACCGCAATCGTGGACATCACCGCCGTCGCTCTTTACATGAACTTCTTCAAGAAATACTGGGCTCCCATCGCGGATGTTCCCCAGTGGGTGTGGGCGCTGACGGCCCTGATCCTGGTTCTCGGCCTGAACCTGATCTCCGTCAAGGTCTTCGGCGAGCTCGAATTCTGGTTCGCGCTCATCAAGGTCGTAGCGCTGGTGACCTTCCTGGTGGTGGGGATCTACTTCGTCATCTTCGGCACGCCGGTGGACGGCCAGCAGGTGGGCTTTAGCCTCATCGCGGACAACGGAGGCATGTTCCCCAATGGCCTCCTGCCCGCCATCGTCGTCATGCAGGGCGTCGTGTTCGCCTACGCTTCCATCGAGCTCATCGGCACCGCCGCCGGTGAAACCGAGAACCCGGAAAAGATCATGCCCAAGGCCATCAACACGGTGATCTTCCGTATCGCGGTGTTCTACGTGGGCTCCCTGGTGCTGCTGTCCCTGCTGCTGCCGTACACCTCATACAAAGCCGGCGAAAGCCCGTTCGTCACGTTCTTCGGCTCCATCGGCGTGGAAGGCGTGGACGCGATCATGAACCTCGTGGTCCTCACCGCGGCGCTGTCCTCGCTGAACGCCGGCCTGTACTCCACCGGCCGCATCATGCGCTCCATGTCCGTCACCGGGTCCGCCCCCAAGTTCGCAGCCCGTATGAACAAGGCCGGCGTCCCCTACGGCGGCATCGCCCTGACTGCCGCCGTAGCGGTCCTCGGCGTAGTGCTCAACGCCCTCGTTCCCGCCGAAGCCTTCGAGATCGTCCTCAACGTCGCCTCCCTGGGCATCATCAGCACCTGGGCAGTGATTGTGATGTGCCAGATGCAGCTGGCTCGGCTGGCCAAGCGTGGCGAGCTGCTCCGCCCGGCGTTCCGGATGCCCGGCGCACCGGTGACCGGCTGGATCACGCTGGCCTTCCTGCTGGCAGTGCTGATCCTGATGGCCTTCGACTCGCCCGTGGGCACCTGGACCATCGCTTCACTGCTGATCGTCATCCCGGCGCTGATGCTGGGCTGGCGCCTCTGCCGGGACCGCGTCCTGGAGCTCGCCGCGGTCCGCGACGGCTTCACCGGCCCCTACCCGCTCGTAGCCAACCGCCCGGGCCCGGGCGCGAAGAACGGCGAATAGCCCACGGCAAACAACCCCTCCCTTTAGCGCGAACGGACACTTGCGGCCCTGAATCTTCGGATTGACGGGCCGCAAGTGTCCGTTCGCGCTGGCGGCGACGCCTGTGTGGCCAGCCCTAAATCGGTAGCATGAAGCCATTGCGGACACTTGCACCATCAGCGCTGGTCCTGGAGCGCCGGGGCCGAGGAAGAGGTAGCTCATGTCAGGATCCAAACTTGCCGTGGTGGGAGCCGGGAGCGTGGGCACCTCGCTGGCCTACGCCGCCCTGATCCGAGGTTCGGCCAGCAACATCGCCTTGTTCGATGCCAACGCCCTCAAAGCGGAGGCGGAGGTCCTGGATCTCGCCCACGGCACCCAGTTCGCCGCGGCGGCCGCCACAGTCACCGGCGGCGGCGACGTCGCGATAACGGAAGGCGCCGACGTCGTGGTGATCACCGCCGGGGCGAAGCAGGCCACCGGCCAAACGCGCCTGGACCTTGCCGGCACGAACGTCCGCATCCTCGAACAGCTCATGCCGCAGCTGCTTCAGCATGCCCCGGACGCCGTCTATGTCCTGGTCACCAACCCCTGCGACGTGCTCACGGTTGCAGCGCAAAAGATCTCCGGGCTGCCGCCGGAACGCGTCCTTTCCTCCGGCACCGTGCTGGATACCTCGCGATTGCGGTGGCTGCTGGCCCGCCACGCCGGCGTCTCAGTTGCCAGCGTCCATGCCAGCATCGTGGGTGAGCACGGTGACACGGAGTTTCCGGTGTGGTCCGGCGCCACCATCGGCCCCGTCCCCATCCGTGACTGGAAAGACCACGGCGAACGCATCTTCACCCCGGAGTACCTCGCTGAGACGGCCCGCGAAGTGACGCAGGCGGCTTACAAAGTCATCGCGGGCAAGGGTGCCACCAATTACGCGATCGGCCTTTCCGGGGCGCGGATCGTGGAAGCCATACTCCGGAACGAGAACGCCGTGCTGCCGGTGTCCACCGTGCTGGACGGCCCCTACGGAATCTCCGGCGTGGCGTTGTCCCTTCCCAGCATTGTGGGTCGCGGCGGCGTGCGCCGCGTGCTGCATACGCCGATGGACGACGGCGAACTCGCGGCCCTGCAGTATTCGGCCGTTACGCTGCGGAACACGCTGGGGACGTTGGGTATCTAAGCTGTCAGCACTGTTGACTGAGTGAACCTGGTGCAGCGGCGTAATGCAACGCCGCCGCAACCCCCGGCGGGGGTCGGTTCGCATATGCTCAGCAGAGAAGTTCACGCTGGCTCAACGACGAACCAACACAGGAGTAACGCTCATGACCACCTGGCGGATCAGGGATTTCCATTCGGCCGATCTTGACGGCATCCTGCACCTCTGGGAATCGCTCAAGGCCACCAACGTGGAGCCCGTCTACGCACTCTCCGAAGTCCTGGCGTCCTGCGAGAAGGACCACGCCGTCGTGGCGGTGCAGGGTGATCAGGTGGTGGGTGCCGCCGTTGGACGTGCCGCGCACGACCAGGGCTGGATCGTCTTCCTGGCCACGCTCCCCGAATTCCGCGGCCGCGGAATCGGCACCTCGCTGCTGGCCGCCGTCGAAAACAGGATGGCCCCGCACGGGCTGAACAAACTCTCCGCGCTGATGCCGGAGTCCGAAACCCGGGTGGAGGCGTTCCTCAGCCGCGGCTTCGTGCTCAAGAAAAACCTGCGGTACTTCGAACGGACCATCCCGGTGCAGCGCCAGGAACTCGAACCCCTGGGCCTCCTCGGTGGCCGCATCCTGGCCCGCGACCTCTGGGAGAACGTTGCCGGCATGCGGAACGAGAAGGAACTGCTGGAACGCCGGCTGGTGCTCCCCCTGGCGGAAGCAGACCTTGCGGACGAATTCGGCGTAGTGCCGCCACGCGCCGTCGTGCTTTTTGGCCCTCCCGGTACCGGAAAGACCACGTTTGCTAAGGCGATCGCGTCCCGGCTCGAATGGCCGTTCGTGGAAGTATTCCCTTCCCGGCTCGCGGCCGATCCGAAGGGCCTCGCCGGCGCACTCCGTGAGACGTTCCTGGAGATCGCCGAGCTGGAACATGCCGTGGTGTTCATAGACGAGGTGGAGGAGATCGCGTCCCAGCGGTCCGGCGAACCGCCGTCGCCGCTCCAGGGCGTCACCAACGAGCTCCTCAAGATCATCCCGGCGTTCCGCGAGCAGCCCGGCCGCCTGCTGGTCTGCGCCACGAACTTCATCCGTGCGCTGGACACTGCCTTCCTGCGGCACGGCCGGTTCGACTATGTGATCCCCATCGGGCTTCCGGACTCCGAAGCCCGCCGCGCCATGTGGGAACGTTTCATCCCTGCCACCGTGGTGGACGACGTGGACGTTGAGCTGCTGGTGGACCGCACCGAGGGCTTCTCCCCCGCGGACATTGAGTACGCGGCCCGGAGCGCCTCCCAGCGTGCCCTGGAAAAGGCAGTGTACGACGACGGCGGGCTGGCTTCCGGCGGCGAGGTCTCCATCCGCGAAGCCGTCCGGAAGGGACCCGCCACGCAGGACTACCTCGATGCGATCGCTGACACGCGCACGACGGTGAGCAAAGAGGTCCACGAGCTGTTCCTGGAGGACATCGACGCACTGGGCCGGGTGTAGCCCCTGATGCGCGTCCGATGATCCTGTTCCTGACTGTTCTCAGCGGCATCGCCTGGACGGTGGTGTACGTCGACGCAGTCCGGATCGGTTTCAGGGACCGGAGCTATGCGATCCCCGCCGCAGCCCTGGCGCTGAACTTCGCCTGGGAGGTCATCTACGCGTCTCATTCCGCCGCCACCGGGTTGTCCGTCCAGGGCGTCATCAACATCGTGTGGGCGCTGGCGGACGTCGTTATCCTGTACACGTTCTTCAGGTTCGGCCGGTCCGAGTTACCCGCCTGGGTGACGCGGAAGCTCTTCCTTGGCTGGGCGCTCCTCCTGGGTGTCACCGCCTTCGCCGTGCAGCTGTTGTTCGTTGCTGAGTTCGGTTGGGATGCCGCGCCGCGCTACTCGGCCTTCCTGCAGAACCTGCTGATGTCCGGGCTGTTCATCGCCATGTTCGCTGCACGCGGCGGCGCCCGGGGCCAGTCCCTGCTGATCGCCGTCGCCAAATGGATCGGAACCCTGGCTCCCACCATCGTGTTCGGCTGGTTCGGCAACGCGCCGCTGATCCTGGGCGTCGGCGCCCTCTGCAGCATTTTCGACCTCGTATACATCGGCCTCATGTGGCGGGCGCGGGCAGCCTCGGCCGGTACCGGTCCTGTCGGCTCCTGACGCGTGACGGGCAGCGCTGGAGCGGCCGCGGCTCACGGCGGTACTCTTTGAGCCATGTCCAACAATCCCCTTCGGCATGCCGTGGCCCGCATGGGCGGCCGTGACCCGCATGAGCAGCACCGTGCCGCCACGCCACTGGAGCTGTTCTTCGACCTGACGTTTGTCATTGCCTTCGGAGTGGCCGGAAGCCAGTTCGCCCACGAGATAGCCGAAGGCCACTTCGGTGCCGGGCTGCTGGGCTTCTCCTTTGCGATGTTCGCCGTGATCTGGGCCTGGATCAACTTCACCTGGTTTGCCAGCGCCTATGACACCGACGACTGGGTGTTCCGCGTGGTCACCATGGTCCAGCTGCTCGGCGTACTGATCCTTGCCATGGGAATTGAGCCGATGTTCCACTCGCTCGTCGAGGGCGACCATGTGGACAATGCCGTGATCGTGGGCGGCTACGTGATCATGCGCTTGGCCTTGGTGTTCCAGTGGCTGCGCGCGGCACGGCAGGATCCCGCACGCCGGCAGACCTGCCGGCGCTACGCCACCTACCTTGGCGTGGTACAGCTCGGCTGGATCGCGGTGCTCGTCATCGAGGCGGACATCCTGACCACATTCCTCGTGGCTGCGCCCCTGTTCATCCTGGAAATGGCCACGCCCTACGCCGCGGAGCGCGGCATGCGGACTCCATGGCACGCGCACCACATCGCCGAACGCTATGGACTGCTCGCCATCATCGCCCTTGGAGAATGCCTGATCGGGGCGATCGAAACACTCCGCGCCATCGTGGCAAACCATGGCTGGAGCGTCGACGCCGCGCTGGTGGGATTCGGCGGAACGGCCCTTGCGTTCAGCATGTGGTGGATCTACTTCATCCTGCCCGCTGGCCCGGCCCTGCATCACCAGCGCCACCGCTCATTCTTCTTCGGCTACGGGCACATGCCCATCTTCGCTGCCATCGCCGCAACTGGTGCCGGACTGCACGTGGCGGCCTACTACATCGACCACGAGGCCCACATCAGCGCCGCCGTGGCCGTGGCCAGCATCGCGGTACCCGTGGCCCTGTTCAAACTGTCCCTGACCTGGTTGTTCAGCGTCATGATCTGCGTGGACCGCACCGTCATTGCCGTGGCAGCCGGCGTCGTGGTTGCGCTAGCGGGCAGTATTTGGCTGGCCGCCGCCGGGGTCTCGGTGCCCGTCTGCCTGCTGGTGATTGTGCTGGCCCTGGGCGTGTCGATTGTCATTGATGAAAAGCGCGGCACCGAACGGATGAACGCGGCGCTGGAGCGGCTGAAAGCCGGAGCCTAAGAGGCCGCGTCCGGCCGGCTGTCCGCCGTTTCCGGGGTCTCGGCAGGCTCGACCACCGGGCGCACAGGTTCGGCCGCTCCGGTGCCGTCATAGGTGAGGTTCTCGTAGTCGGTGTCATCCGCTTCGTCGAGGCGGTCGTCCAGTTCTTCTAGCAGCCAGGGGTTCACCCGGGCCAGGATCTTCCGGACTTCCTCCACCGGAACGGCGTCATAGAGCACGGGCCGGGCCTCGTCGTACCGGGTGACCGGCGGCTTGTCCGGCCACTTTTCGGCCAGGGCCTTGACGCGCTCAGGCAGGGAGTTGTGGGCGTTGTCCGCGATCTTGACCAGTGTGGCGTCGTGGTCCTCGGCGATGAACCGGATACCGGCCTGGTAGTCGTCCGGGTTGTCATGCAGCCGCTTGGTGACACGCTCAATGATGTCCACGGCGCGCTCGGAAACGCCCATGTCCAGCAGCGCCTGCCGGGTGATGGGGGTGTCCTCGGCGATGTCGTGCAGGTAGCCGGCAATCCGGATGTCGTCGTCGAAATCCGCCAGGGCATCGCCGACGGCGAGAACATGTTCGCGGTATGGCCGCTTGAGCTTGTCCTTCTGGCGGTTGTGGGCCACCTCGGCGAGGACCCGGGCCGTGTCAACAGTGAATCGTGGCTGGGGGAGGTTTGCGTCCGGGGTTCCTGTTTCTGGCATGGTTCCAGCCTACGCGCCCAGCTGCACCGCACCCGGCCACACCCAGGGGTCCCGTGGCAGTGCGGCGGGATCGAAGACGGCCAGCGCATTCTCCAGCGGCCCTGCCGGCAGCCCCAAAGACTCCAGGACGATGTCCCGGACACGGCCTGCGTCCAGCCCGGCGCCGGCGAGGTCCGCCAGCGTCACCGCGCCGTCGCGCTTCGCCAGCCGGACGCCGTCGGAATTCACCACCAGCGGCACGTGAGCATATTCCGGAACGGGAAGATTCAAAAGCGAGGCCAGATAGGACTGCCGCGGGGTGGAGGGCAGCAGGTCGTCCCCGCGGACCACCTGGTCAACTCCCTGGGCTGCGTCGTCCACCACCACGGCCAGGTTATAGGCGGTCACGCCGTCGTTGCGCCGGAGCACAAAGTCGTCCACCATGCCCGTGTACATTCCGTGCAGCTGGTCTTCGACCGTCCACTCGGTCGCAGCCGCGCGGAGCCGGATCGCGGCCGGCCGAATTGTCCTCTTGAACTCGAGTTCTGCCGGATCCAGGTTCCGGCACGTCCCCGGGTAGGCACCCTGCGGGGCATGCGGGGCCGACGGCGCCTCCTGGATTTCCCGCCGGGTACAGAAGCACTCATAGGTGAGCCCCGCGGCTGCGAGGCGGTCGATCGCCTCCGCGTACAGCGGCTCGCGTTCCGTTTGGCGCACGACGCCGCCGTCCCAGGTCACTCCGACGGCCGCCAGATCGCGGAGCTGCTCCGCTTCCGCACCCGCACGGGCACGGTCCAGGTCCTCCACGCGCATGAGGAAGCGCCGGCCGGTGGAGCGGGCGAACAGCCACGCGAGTATCGCCGTCCTGAGGTTTCCCACGTGGAGTTCGCCGGAGGGGCTCGGGGCGAAGCGGCCGGCTGATGTCATGGCACCAGCCTAGGCTCACCGGCGACGTGCGGTACAAACCGGCAGGAGCAAACACAAGAGCCCCTCAGCTACCGAACACTCCGGGTGATCCGGCGTCGGTGGCTCAGGGGCTCTTGCCGTGCCGGGTCCGGGAGCGTAGCTCCGGACCCCTTGCACTGCTTGCGGAATGACGATGCGTGAACAAGTGTCAATCAGCGGCGGCCTCCTTGCGGGAAACCTGTTCCAGGGACCGGGTGGTGTGCCGGGGCTCCTGTAGCCTGCGGGATCCGGCGGTAGCCTGCATCCCTTGTTGCCACTATTTCAGCAGAACCCCTACAGTAGGCGCAACGAGCAAGTGCTTCACTGGTCAATCTGACCAATCACGGAGCGCGCAACAGGCAGGAAGTGATCAGATTGCAGGAACTTGATTCCACTGACCGGCGGATCCTTGCCGCATTGGACGACGACCCCCGAGTTCCCATCATGGTGCTCGCACAAAAGCTGGGCCTGGCGCGGGGCACTGTGCAGTCGCGATTGGAGCGGATGACGGCGTCCGGCGCCCTCCGCCCCAACAGCAGCCGGGTGCTGCCATCGGCGCTCGGCCGGGGCGTGGCCGCCGCAGTGAGCGCGGAACTGGACCAGAGCCACCTGAACGAGGCCATCGCCGCACTGCGGGAGATCCCTGAAGTCCTGGAATGCCACGCCCCTGCCGGCGACACCGACCTCCTGATCCGCGTGGTTGCCAAGAGCCCGGACGACCTCTACCGGGTGTCCGAGGAAATCAGGCTCTGCCCCGGCATTGTCCGCACGTCCACCAGCATGTTCCTGCGCGAGGTCATTCCGTACCGCACCACCGGGCTACTGGGCGCCTGACGCCGCATCAGGCGGGGACTTCTCCCCATCGCCGCCTACCGCCAAAGCCGTTAGGCTGACCGTGGACTTCAAACAGGGGGAAAAGTGGCGGGGAACTTCTACGGTGCGGACGTCGCACAGCTACGCCAGCTCGCAAAGGACCTGGCCACCGGCGCCAGCCGGCTGGACCAGCTGGGACAACAGTTGGGCAGCTCCATTACCTCCAGCCCGTGGAAGGGCAACGACGGCGAGCGCTTCCGCAGCGATTGGAACGGCAAGCACGCCAAGGTGCTCAGGGCTGCAGCCGCCGGCATCCAGCAGGCATCCAAAGCCCTGCTCCGGAACGCCGAGCAGCAGGACCGCGCCAGCACCGGTTCAACCGGCGGCGGCACGGGCGGGCCAGGCGGAAGCGGCAACTCTCCGACTGACGGCGCCGCGCAGGAACTGACGGACCGGCTCAACGGAATGACCCCCGCAGAACGCGCGGCGTACCTGAAGAGCGATGACTTTAAGAAGTGGGCGCTGGACAATCCGGACGCCGCGAAGGCCGCCCTGGACGCTGCCGCAGACTCCGGGCTGATCGGCAAGAATTCGCCGGAGTATTCGGATTTCCTCACCGACTACTGGAACCAACAGGCCATGCGGGACATGGGCATCGACCCGGCCGACTGGGATACGTCCAAGGGCACAGAGTACAACTGGGAAACCATCAAGAAGGTCTACGACTTCTACGGCCAGGCCTACCTGTCCAACCCGGACCTGCAGTGGGCGGGCATGGCCAATATGATCGGCCCTTCGTTCGCCGGCGGGTTCAAGGACATGGCCGTGATGCGGGAACTGGCCCAGCAGATCGCGGACAACCCGGCGTCGGACATACCGCTGCCGGTGCTGGACCAGATCGAGCAGCTGGCCGGCATGACCGACCAGGAGATCAAGTTCTACGAAACCAGCATGCTGGACATGAACAAGGAAATCTTCCTGGACCAGGCCAGGCAGCACCAGGCCTACATGAACGGCGGCCTGGACGAAATCAACCGGCTCCGCGACTCGGGTGCCATCGATCCGGAAACGGCCCGGTCCTGGGCGAAAATCGACTCCGGCGACCCTTCACAGGTGCAGGAAGGGAACACGGAACTGCTGTACCGCGAACAGAACGAAATCATCGCTGACGACTACGAGAACATGCGCAGCCACCCCGGCGGTGAGGCGGTGACCTACATGGTGACCCTCGCCGGCGAACCGTCAATCCCCGGCGCCAAGAGCTACCCGGAGGTGTTCCCGTACGAGTTCAGTGTGGAGAGCCCGGGACCGGAGAACGTGCCGTTCACCAACTGGGACAACCCCACGCAGTTCCGCACGGACTTCACCACCGGCTTCCCCGACGGCAATATCGCCAATGCCGACCAACGCTGGGCGCTCATCGAGCAGGACACGCTGCCGGCCTACCAGAACCTGCTGGCGACTGACCCGGCACGTGCCGAGCAGATCATTGCCTCCGATTTCAATGACCGCGTGGACCAGTACAGGCCAACAAACAACATCCCGGGCATCATGGACCGCTTCGTCTCCGGCTTTGACGCGGAGGTGCACCAGTGACGTCCACGCGGCGATTCCGGCGGCAGGCCGCCGTGGTCCTCCTTGCCCTCATCGGAAGCCTCGCCCTCGCAGGCTGCCGGATCAGCGGCACCGCCATCGAACCAACCTCTCAAGGGAGCACCATGAGCACCTCGGAATTCTCCACCCTCGACGCCGCCGGGGTGGATCAAATCCGCGCAACCAAGACGGCGCGCCTGGACATGAGCTCGGGCGCGCTGAAGAAGGCCGCCGTGCGTGTCACCGAGGACAGCTACGGCCCGGAAATCAACACCCGCGACTCAGGCAAGATCGCACTGACGATTGCCGCCCCCAACGGCGAAATCACCGGTGAAACCGACCGGATCCGCTTCAAGACCACGGACAAGCGCCCCGACTTCAGCGAAGTGACCTACTTCCTCACCGCCGGATCGGCGGACGAGTACTTTGGGCTCATCCGGGACGGCGTGGAGCGCTATGGAATCGACGGCGACTCCGCCGAACGGTGGATTTCCTCCGCGGAAGCGGACCCGGCCACGAAGAGTGATTTTTCCATCACCTCGGGAACGGCCACCGGCCTGGAAGTCAACTACGACCTCCGGTACGACGGCGGCAAGGACACCCAGGTGATCATCGTCCATGTCAGCCCGGCAGCGTAGGCAGAATGACATGGGGACCGCCGCCCTGAAGAAAATGGCACCACTGATCGCGCTGACCGTGCTGCTCCTCAACGGCTGCGGACTGGCGCCCTCCCCGGCCACCGAACCGATCAACGTCAACGGCAACTCCCAATTCACCAAGAGCGGCATCGAGGCGATGAAATCAAGCCGGAATGTCAGCTTCGACTTCACGTCGCTGCCACTGGACATGGCGGCTCTCGGCCTGGATGAGGTTTCCGATGGAGCCATGGTTGCGACCGATACAGACCGACGCATGAAGGTCGCCATGACAACACCCAACGGCGTGGTCGAGATGGAGACAGACACCATCCGCGTTCGGGGCGGAGGGGTTGAGAACAAAGTAGACAGCGTCGACATCTTCGTCAATTACCCGGACGCCCAGGATGCCAATCCTGAGATCGAACGGGCTGCCAACGAACTGGGGATTCTCCCGCTGAAGATTGCCACGACCATTGGCCCGGAATTCAAGGACGGATCCGGCAAGGAAACCTGGAACCCCGGCTACGGCAATGCCACCGGCACAGTTTTCGCGCTGTCGATTATGTCCAACCACACCACCGGGCGGATGACCTTCATCTACACGGTGTTCCTGTCCGAGGAGTACTACACTCCTGAGGCCCAAGCAGAAATAGCAGAAACGGGCAGGTTCTGAACGTGGCGTCGGCGACCCGGCGGCAGGCCGCCGTCGCCCTCCTTGCCCTCGCCGCAAGCCTCGCTCTGGCGGGCTGCCAGATCAACGGGACCACCACCGAACCAACCGCTCAAGCGAGCACCTTGAGCAATTCGGAGTTCTCCACTCTCGACGCCGCCGGGGTGGATCAGATCCGCGAGACCAAAATCGCGCGGCTGGACATGCGTTCGGGGTCCCTGAAGAAGGCGGCTGTTCGGGTTCCGGAGGCCAGTTACGGTCCGGAAATCAATACCCGCGGCTCAGGCAAGATCGCGCTGACGATTGCCGCACCCAACGGCGAAATCACCGGCGAAACCGACCGCATCCGCTTCGACACCACGGCCAAGCGCTCCGACTTCAGCGAAGTGACCTATTTCCTTACCGCTGATTCGGCGGATGAGTATTTCAGCCTCATTCGCGACGGCGTCCAGCGATATGGAATCAGCAGCGACTCCGCTGAACGATGGATTTCATCGACGGAGAAGAACCCCGCGAAGACGAGCGACTTCTCCATCACCTCGGGCACTGCCGTCGGCCTGGACGTCAATTACGATCTCCGATACGACGGCGCCAAGGATACCCAGGTGATCATCGTCCATGTCCGGCCCACGGACTGACGCAACGCACGTAGCCTAGACCGGTGGGCCTGCGTTCGATTTCAGGTTCTTCATCACCAGCGTTGACGTCAGCCGCTCGACGCCGGGCAGCGAGGTGAGCTCGGCGTCGTAGAAGCGCTGGTATGCCGGCAGGTCCTCAGCGATCACTTTCAGGAGATAATCCGGCGAGCCGAACAGCCGCTGCGCCTCCACGATGTTGGGATTGTCCGCCACCCGGCTCTCGAAGATCTCCATGGTGGGCCTGTCCACCTGCCGCAGCGTGACGAAAACGATCGCCTCGAATCCGAGCCCGACGGCGGACGGGTCGATGTCCGCGCGGTAGCCCCGAATCACCCCGGATGACTCCAGGTCGCGCAGCCGCCGATGGCACGGCGCCACCGTTAACCCCACCTTTGCGGCCAGTGCGGTGGCCGTCATACGGCCATCCTCTTTGAGGTGGCGCAAAATATTTCTATCAATATGGTCAATCACGCAATTATCTTACCCATGGGCTGCATTTCCTGAGTAAATCAGGGAACACTTGTGGCGGCATTTTCCCTAGAGTTTCTCCTATCAGAACACCGTAGGAGGCCGCCATGAATTCCCAGTTATTCCTCGCATTCCTGGTGGTTGCGGGCGCCCTGGCCTGCACGCCGGGCGTGGACTGGGCCTACTCCATTGCGGCGGGCCTGAAACAGCGGAGCTTCGTCCCCGCTGTAGCCGGCCTCTGCGGCGGCTACGTCCTGCACACGGTGCTGATGGTGGCCGGGCTGGCCGCCCTGCTCGCCGGCCTGCCGGGCGTCCTCGGTTGGCTGACCGTCGCCGGCTCGGCTTACCTGCTGTGGCTGGGCTTCGGCACCATCCGGTCATGGCGCGGCGCCACCTTCACCGCCGAGGTGACCTCGCCGGCATCGTCCACCCAGTTCCGCAGCTTCCTCCATGGCGTGGGCACCAGCGGGATCAACCCCAAGGGCCTGCTGTTCTTCGTGGCACTGGTTCCGCAGTTCGTCAGCCCGGAAGCGGCACTGCCCGTTCCGGTGCAGTCCGGGCTGCTGGGCCTGACGTTCGTCCTGCTGGCAGGCCTCGTGTACACCTGCGTGGCGTTGCTCTCCCGGAAGCTGCTGCACTCGCGTCCCGGGGCTGCCCGGAAGGTAACGCTTGCCAGCGGGATCATCATGATGGCGCTGGGGACCGTGCTGCTGTCCGAGCAGCTGATTCCTGTGGTGGCCGGGCTCGCCTGGCAGTAGCGCCTGCCGGCAGGCTGAATCGTGTCTTTCAGATCCTGCGTTCCATGAACCATTCAGTGAACGCCGCGGCCCGGCCGTCCGGTGCGAGCCGGACAACCCAGAGGTTCTCGTAGCTGGGACGGTCCCCCAGATACGTGGTGCGCCCCTGGACAAAGTGCAGGTCGCCGTCCGCGCCGAGCGGCTCCCACTCGAAGGTCCACTCCTCGGGTTCATCCGCCTCGGTCAGCCAGTGCTCCACGATCTGTCCGTGCCCGCGCCACGCGTCCGGGTCGTAAGGCCGGGTGGCATAGACCGCGTCCTCTGTGAAGAGCGCCCGGATATCGTCCGGCTCGTTGGTGGTCCACGCCGTGATGTACTTTTCCATCCACTGCCTGATTGCATCGCTCATTGGACCGTTGTACCGCGGCCCGCCACCGCCCACAAGAGTCCGGTCCGGCAGGGTCATTCCCGGTCCAGCTGCTTCCATTCCTGTTCCCAGAGCCTGCGCTCTTCAACGTCCTTGCGGATGACTTCGAAAGTCTCGAGTTCAGCCGGCCGGCCCCGTAGCCAGTCGCGCGGGTTGAGGGATTTCCGGCCGTTGTCCAGCACCAGCAGGGCGCGGTCGGTCAGGGCGTCATTCCGGAGGGCCAAGTCGGTCTTCCGGCGACGCAATACCTCCTTCAGCGCCTGTTGCGCGGAAGTGTGGGCGCCGAGCCTGCGGAGCGAACGCGCCCGGATCAGCAGCAGCGCGGCGGAGAGGTCGTCGGCATTCAGCAGCCCTTCCGTCCAGACCACCACTTCCTTGTCCCGGCCGATCGCGTGCGCCAGAGAGCACCGCGCCAGGGCGGCTGGCAGCGACGGCGGCAGCGACGCCACGGTTTGCAGTGCCGCCTCAAGGTGGCCGGTTTCCCGCAACGAATGCGAAAGCGCCAGGAACACCGCTTCCTCGCTGAACAGCACCGGAACATCGATGCGCTCGGCAACTTCGACTCTGGTGACCACCCGCATCAGGTAGCTGGACGCGAACTGGTTGGCGTCGTCGTCGTTCCTGGTGGTGAGGCCCCGCTGGAGCAGCTCGGTGGCACGCAGGTAGCCGCCCTGCTTGTAGGCGAGCAGCCCGGCCATCACGTAGCAAAGCCCGGCCCACCCGGGGTAGTCACGGCCTGTCGCGATCAGCCGGTTGGGATCGGTGTTGTGGAAGATCGCGTCGTACACGGCCCTGGCGGTCTTCCCGGAAAGCCGCTTGAGCTTCGGGAGGGGGCCATCCACGCTGAGGAGCGCACCGCCGCGGCCGCCCAGGGCACTGTGCAGGATTCCGCCCACGCCGTCGGCGATGTCACGCACCGATGTGCGGACCTGCGCGCTGCCGAACGGGGTGAGGTCACGGTTGTCGCGGTAGATCGGTCCTGAGGTCTGTCCGGCGCTCATCCTTCCATGCTAGTGGTGCCCGCTTGGCAGCCGCTGGGAGGGTTAGCTGACCGCCGCAACCCAGACGCCGATCACCCAGGTGCTCGCGGCAAGGCAGGCCAGGCCGAACTCCACCAGCATGCCCAGCCCGGTGGCCTTGAGGGCCGCCCAGCTGGTGGTCACGGCGGTCCTGAAATCACGCGTGCGGTGCGATTCGCTGAGCAGCAGGCCACCGGCGAAGCCCACAAAGAGTCCCACCACGGGGATCAGGAACATGCCCACCACGCCGAAGACCAGCCCCACCACCACGCTGCGGCTGGGGATCCGGTGTTCCCTGAGCTTGCGTCCCGTGAGCACGGCGCTGGCAGCCATTCCTGCCAGCACAAACGCCAGGCCTACGCCGAACACCACCCAGCCGGCAGTCCCGGCGCCGCCCCAGATTGCCCAGGCCAGCAGGCTGAGGCCAATGAGGATGCTGCCGGGCAGCACGGGGATAACGGTGCCGGCAACGCCCACCAGGATGGCCAGGCCGCAGAGGACGGTCACGAGGATCTCGGGGTTCATGCCCCTCAGTCTAGGGTTCCACCACGGGCATCATGCCTCAAAGGCAACGACGCTTTAGGGCCGCGGCGCTTAAAACAACAACGGCGGCGCCTCCCCAGCACGGGAACCGCCGCCGTCGAACTTCCTGGCGGAGTATTCCGCGTTACTCCGCTTCGACCGCTGCGGCCACGGCTGCGGAAACAGCCGGCGCCACGCGCGGGTCCAGCGGGCTGGGCACGATGTAGTCGGCGGACAGCTCCGGTTCGGCCAGTTCAGCAATGGCGCGGGCGGCGGCAAGCTTCATGGCGGGGGTGATCCGGCGGGCACCGGCGTCCAGCGCACCGCGGAAGATTCCCGGGAAGGCGAGCACGTTGTTGATCTGGTTGGGGAAATCGCTGCGTCCCGTGGCCACCACGGCGGCGTAGCGCGAGGCAACCTCCGGCAGGACTTCGGGGTCCGGGTTGGACAGGGCGAACACGATGGAGCTGTGGTTCATGAGCTTCAGGTGCTCCTCGGCCAGCTGAGAGGAGGAGACGCCGATGAACACGTCGGCGCCGAGCAGGGCCTCGCCGGGTCCGCCGGTGATGCCGCGGGGGTTGCTGCGCTCCGCCATCTGCGCCTTCTTGCTGGTGGCGTCGGCGGCGATGTCCGCACGGTCCTTGTTGATGACGCCGCGCGAGTCGAGCAGGACAACGTCCTGGATGCCAGCGGTGAGCAGGATTTCGGCGACGGCGATGCCCGCGGCGCCCGCACCCGAGACAACCACACGGAGTCCTTCGAGCTCGCGGCCGGTCACTTTGGCGGCGCCGGTCAGCGCGGCCAGGACCACGACGGCGGTGCCGTGCTGGTCATCGTGCATGACCGGGCAGTCCAGGGCCTCGATGAGCTTTTCTTCGAGCTCGAAGCAGCGCGGCGCGGAGATGTCTTCCAGGTTCACGGCGCCGAAGCTGGGGCGCAGGCGGACCAGGGTCTCAATGATTTCGTCCACGTCGGTGGTGTTGAGGACCAGCGGGATGGAGTCAAGGTCGCCGAAGGACTTGAACAGGGCGGATTTACCCTCCATGACGGGCAGGGATGCGCTGGGCCCGATGTTGCCGAGGCCCAGCACCGCGGTGCCGTCGCTGACCACAACAACCAGGCGCTGGGCCCAGGTGAGGGTCTTGGCGAGCTCGGGGTCGGCGTGGATGGCGCGGCTGACCTGGGCAACACCCGGAGTGTAGGCAATGGAAAGATCGCGTTTGCTGGCGAGCGGGACCGTGCTGGAGATGGACAGCTTGCCGCCCTGGTGGGCTTCGAAGATCTCCTGGTCCGTCAGCACAGTGGACTCCTCGGAGGAAGCGGCGGAGCTGTCAGCGGGAGTGATGATTTCAATGGACACGTCGTTGTCTCCTGGGGCTAGCCGTGGGCGCACGGCACAATGAAGCTCAAGCACATAGGAGGCTCAAGATGGGCAGGCTGGAAGTTCTGCGGCCCAAGGGATGGCGGGACCGCCGTGAAGCTCCTGAAGGTACGGGCTGCTAGCCACTCCGGTTCTTCAATGGTAAACAGACGGGCGGCGGCCGAACGGACACTGGGCCGACCACCGGGCGTGATAAATCGTTTTTTCTACATTTCGAGTGATCCACATCACTAAGAATCATCACAAAAGAGCCTCTAATGGTCTAGACCGGTTACGCGCCTGCTAGCACCTGGTGAGGAGCGAGCACGCTTTCTTCAGGTCTTCTTCGGCTTCGAAGAGCGACAGCCGGCGGCAGCGGACTGCCTGCACCAGGCCGGAGACGGTCAGCAGCAGCACCCGGGACTTGGCGGCGTCACCGCTTGCCACCGAAACGGCCTGCTCGGAAAGGATATCGATCTCCCGCAGGAGGGCGGTGGTGTCCTTTCCCTTCGTGTAAACGCACTGGCTCAGGCACTGCTCCACCGCCGGCTGCATCAGCCGCATGTGGAATATCTCCATCACCACGCCTGCCAGAGTATGGAGGCGGCTGCCGCCGGTCTCCGGCCAGCTTCCGACCTGGAGTTCGCCCAACTGCTTCCTGAACAGCCCCAGCATGAGGTGGGTGGCGGAAGGAAAATACCGGTACAGGGTTCCCAGCGGCACATTGGCCTTGGCGGACACCTCGGAAAGGCTCACGGAATCCAGCCCTTTACGGGCGAATCCGGCGGCGGCATCCAGGATCCGGGCATAGCGGATCTGCTGTCGGGGCAGGGTCGGCGGCGCAGCCATGGGTGGAAGATCTGAATTGAGTTCAAGCATCAGCAGCGTTCCGGGAGTGGGTTTCGTACAGCGGTCAGGCGGATCCCCATCACAGCACTGCCGCAGCAATTCGAGTCCACTATACGGCACCGGTCCTGGCGCCCATTAGTCAAAACGATGGCAGCCGGGACCGCTGCGGACCACCTACTTCAGTCCACGCCCTTGATCTTCACGACGAACACCGCGCCCAGCAGCCCGATCACAGCGGCGGCCACATACAGCGAAACGTAGCCGCCCCACAGGGTGACGAACGGGAAAGCGATGAGGGGCGCCAGGACCTGCGGCAACGAGTTGGCGATGTTGATGACGCCGAGGTCCTTGCCGCGGTCCAGGGCGCTCGGAAGTACCTGTGTAATGAGGGCAAAGTCCACGGCAAGGTAGGCGCCGAAGCCGATCCCCAGCACCGAGGCGCCGGCAATTGCGCCGGCCCAGGTGGGCGCAAAGGCGAGGATCAGGGACGCGACGGCGATGATCACCGACGAGGCGATGACCAGCGGCTTCCGCTTGCCCATGCGGTCGCTGAGCGGGCCCCCGATCACGCTGGTGATGATCACCATCACCGCGTACAGGCCGGTCAGGATCAGCACGCCGAAGGCCGGCTCGATCCCCTGCGTCTCCTTCAGGTGGACCGCATCCGATAGGAAGAACAGCAGGTACAGGGTGACCATGTGGTTGCCGATGTTCACCAGCAGCCGGGTCAGCCAGGCCCACGCGAAGTCCGGATACAGAACGGGCGAAATCCAGAATCCCCGGGCGAAGCCCGCAAGGCTGAACGGCGGACGGGCCTCTGCGGGAAGCGCCACATCGTCGCTCTTGAAGAAGTACAGCGCGACGCCGGCAACCAGCGCCGCTGCGCAGACCAGGTAGCCCACGCCGAAGTTTCCACTGACGACGGCGGCGATCACCGCGCCGATCAGGATCCCCACCGTCTGGCCCATGGCCGCGAGGCCGCCCACGGCGCCGCGCTGCGGCACGGGCACACGGTCCGGGATGGCAGCGGTGATGGCGGCATAGGCTCCGTTGCAGCCCGCCTGCACGAAGCACCAAAGGATGGTCATGACGGCAACGTTGGGGGCGCCCGCCAGCGCGATCAGGGCAGCCGCACCCAGGATGGCACCGAAAACCACCCAGGGAACCCTGCGGCCCAACCGGGACGTGGTGCGGTCGCTGAAGGCACCGAACAGCGGGTTGGCCACGAGGGAGACAGCGGCTCCGGCTCCGGTGACGAGAGCCAGGATGGCCTCCTTGTCGCCCTCGCTGAAGTGCGCTGCCTGCTGTCCGAGCAGGACCTGGATGGGTCCGAAGAACGCCGCATTGATGCCCACATTCACGAGCACCACGCCGGTGGTCCAGAGCGGACGGACGCGCCCCTCCGGTTCGGCGAGCGCCGCGGTCGAACCACCTCGGGAGGACGCGGCCACAATGGAAGGGTCCGGGACGTGCCCCGGAAGGTCGGACAGGCTCATTGCGGCTCCCCCAAGGAACTGATGATTGGTGTGCATTCAGACTATCGTGAGCAACACAGCCCGCACCGGGTTGTCTACAGCCATTCCGAGGAGGACCAATGACCGCTTCGCCCGCAGATTCGCCCGCAGACACCCCCGACAACCTCGACGCCGACGAGAGCCGCCGCATCAATACCGCAGACCTTTACGACGAGCGGGGCGAGGAACTCGATTCCATCGCGCTCCAGTTCCAGTCCCTGGGCGGGCTGTCGCACTTCAGCGGGCCGGTCCGCACCATCCGGTGCATTGAGGACAACGCACTGGTCAAGTCCACCCTGGGCACGCCGGGCGACGGCGCCGTGCTGGTGGTGGACGGCGCCGGTTCGCTGCGAACAGCGCTCATGGGGGACATGATCGCCGCGAGCGCCGTGGCCAACGGCTGGGCCGGCGTCGTGATCAACGGTGCCGTCCGGGACCGCGAGGTCCTGGCCGACCTGCCGCTCGGGGTTAAGGCGCTGGGCAGCAACCCGCGCAAGAGCGCCAAGGAGGGCGCCGGCGAGACGGACGTGGAACTGGAGATTGCCGGCGTGACGGTGCGGCCCGGTGCCATGATCTGGTGCGATCCTGACGGGATCCTGGTGGAGCGCTGACGTAAATTCTTCATTTCGGCGAGCAGGGGGAACAAATCGCAAAGTAAGATAGTTACTGAAAGCAACTATCAAGCTTAATTCCCCTTCTTCGTAATGGAGCAGTCATGTCCAAAACCGCCGCCGGGCCCGTAGCCGGGGACGTCCTGACGAAGCGTCAGACCATCACAGTGATGGTGGGTCTCATGCTCGGCATGTTCCTCTCGTCGCTGGACCAGACCATCGTGTCCACGTCGATCTACACCATCGCCAACGACCTCGACGGGCTCTCGCTGCAGGCCTGGGCCACCACGGCGTACCTCATCACCTCCACGGTGAGCACCCCGCTGTACGGCAAGCTCAGCGACATCTTCGGACGCCGCCCGCTGTACCTGGCCGCCATCGTGATCTTCCTGGCCGGATCCCTGTACGCGGGATCGGTGCACTCGATGACCGAACTGGCCATCGCGCGCGGCATCCAGGGCATGGGCGCCGGCGGCCTGCTGGCCCTCGCGCTGACCATCATCGGCGACATTGTGGCACTGAAGGACCGGGCCAAGTTCCAGGGCTACTTCATGTCCGTCTTCGGGATCTCCTCCGTGCTGGGCCCGGTGGTGGGCGGCGCCTTCGCCGGCTCCGCGAACATCCTGGGCTTCGACGGCTGGCGCTGGGTGTTCTTCATCAACCTGCCCATCGGCCTGGCTGCCCTGGCCGTTGTGTTCCTCTATCTGCACCTGCCCGCCAAGCACGTGAAGCAGAAGATCGACTACTGGGGCGCGGCCGCCATCACGCTGGCCATCGTTCCGCTGCTCCTGGTCGCTGAACAGGGCCGCAGCTGGGGCTGGACCTCGGCGGGGTCCCTGCTGTGCATCGGCCTGGGCGTGGTGGGCATCATCGCGTTCCTGCTGGCGGAGAAGCGCGCCGGCGACTACGCCCTGATCCCGCTCCGGCTCTTCCGGAACCTCACCTTCGGGCTGTCCTCGCTGCTGAACTTCATCATCGGCATCGGCATGTTCGGCGCCATCGCGATGCTCCCGATGTACCTCCAGCTGGTCAAGGGCCTCACCCCCACCGAGGCCGGCCTGATGATGATCACCTTCACGGTGGGCATCCTCACCGGTTCCATCACCGCCGGACGGACCATCTCGGCGTCGGGCACCTACCGGATCTTTCCCATCCTGGGCACGGCGGGACTGACCGCTGCCGCCACCGTGATGGGCTTCTCGCTGGGCGTGGACACCGGGCTCTGGGTGCCGGGCGTCATCGCCGTGTTCTTCGGCCTGGGCCTGGGCTTCTGCATGCAGCCGCTGACGCTGGCCATGCAGGTTTCCGTTCCGGCCAAGGACATGGGCGTGGGCACGTCCTCGGCCGCGTTCTTCCGGTCCATGGGCGGCGCAGTGGGTACCGCGGTCTTCATCTCGCTGCTCTTCAGCATGGCAGCGGACCGCATCGCCACGGGCATGAAGGATGCCATGCAGAACGCCGATTACCTGAAGGTCCTCAAGGACCCCGCGGTGGCTGCCGACCCCGCCAATGCCAAGCTCTACGAGTTCTTCCAGAACGGCGCCACCAACGATTCCCTCAACGACACCAGCTGGCTGCACACGGCAAACAGCACGTTGACCCACCCCATCACCGAGGGCTTCGCGCAGTCGATCGACGCCGTAATGCTCACCGCGGCCGTGCTCACCGGGGTCGCCTTCCTGATCAGCTTCGCGTTGCCGAACAAGAAGCTGACGGACCCGAAGGTTGCTTCAAAGGAAACGGTGGCCGCGCACTAAGTCACCTCGTTCGCACACGTCACGGGAGGCAGCCTTTTGGCTGCCTCCCGTTGTCATCTCCGGCCGTGTTTTTCCCGCCGTGTTGTCCGACGGCGGAACGGCCCGCCGTCGTCGGCCTGCGTCCCTAAGTGGAACCTCACAGCGTGAAGTGGCACACTGTTTAGCGCGTGTGCGCCGGCCAGCAGGGCCGGTTCCGTGGTCAACGATGTCCGCACAGCTAAAAACCCAACGCAGCAAGAATCCCGAGGGAGATCCATGTCCACATCCAGCACCGAAGGCCGCCCCGGCGTTCCCCGCAAGGTGATCGGCCTCGCAATCGCGGGAGCGGTGGGCGGGTTCCTCTTCGGCTTTGATTCCTCCGTTGTCAACGGGGCGGTGGACGCCATCAAGGACGAATTCGCCCTGAGCGAGGCCGTCACCGGGTTCGCTGTGGCCGTCGCGCTCCTCGGCTGCGCCGCCGGCGCCTACCTGGCAGGCAAGGTGGCCGACAAGTACGGCCGTATCCCGGCCATGAAGCTCGGCGCCGTCCTGTTCCTCGTCAGCGCTGTGGGCACCGGCTTCGCGTTCGGCG
Organism: Arthrobacter sp. P4_H3; assembly: GCF_056400885.1. Classification (NCBI taxonomy): domain Bacteria; kingdom Bacillati; phylum Actinomycetota; class Actinomycetes; order Micrococcales; family Micrococcaceae; genus Arthrobacter; species Arthrobacter sp. P4_H3. The sequence continues at coordinate 123,282 of NZ_JBFUKK010000006.1, read as the reverse complement.
TCTGGGACCTGATCTTCTGGCGCCTGGTGGGCGGCCTCGGCATCGGCCTGGCCTCCGTCATTGCCCCCGCCTACATCTCCGAGATCTCGCCGCGGCATGTCCGCGGCCGGCTTGCGTCGCTCCAGCAGCTCGCCATCACCACGGGTATTTTTGCCGCCCTCCTCTCCGACGCCCTGTTCGCCACCACCGCCGGCGGCGCGGACCAGGCGCTCTGGCTCGGCATCGAAGCGTGGCGCTGGATGTTCCTCGCCGGCGCCGTACCCGCCATCGTCTACGGCTGGATCGCATACACCCTGCCTGAATCGCCGCGCTTCCTGGTCTTCAAAGGCAAGGAGGACGAGGCACGCAAGGTGTTCGAAACCATCGCCCCGTCCGAGGACACCGACCGCCACATCCGCGAAATCCAGTCCGCCATCGAGGAGGACAAACTCGCCGGCCAGAAGGGCTCGCTCCGCGGCAAGGTCTTTGGCCTGCAGGCGGTGGTGTGGATCGGCATCACGCTGTCCGTGCTGCAGCAGTTCGTGGGCATCAACGTGATCTTCTACTACTCCACCACCCTGTGGAAGGCCGTGGGCTTCCAGGAGAAGGACTCGCTCACCATTTCGGTGGCCACGTCCATCACCAACATCCTGGTCACGCTCGTGGCCATTGCGCTGGTGGACCGCATCGGCCGGCGCCCCATCCTGCTGGCAGGCTCCATCGGCATGGCTGTATCGCTCGGTGCCATGGCCCTGGCTTTCGCCTCGGCCAATGGATCCGGTGCGGAAATCTCGCTGCCCGGCGCCTGGGGCCCCGTTGCCCTGGTGTCCGCCAACGTCTTCGTGATCAGCTTCGGCGCCTCCTGGGGACCGCTGGTGTGGGTGCTGCTGGGCGAGATCTTCCCGTCCCGGATCCGCGCCCGCGCCCTGGGCCTGGCCGCGGCTGCCCAGTGGATCGCGAACTTCGCCATCACCCTGAGCTTCCCCGTGATGGCGGTAGCCTCGCTGCCGCTGACGTACGCCATGTACGCGGCGTTCGCGGCGGCGTCGTTCTTCTTCGTAATGTTCAAGGTGCCGGAAACCAACGGCATGTCACTGGAGCAGGCGGAGACGCTGTTCGTGCCGAAGGGGACCGTCAAGGTCTAGGTTCCGAGCCCAGCGCGAGCGGACTCCCGTTGCGCCCAGCGCGAGCGGACAGATAAGGCCCATGTTCATGACGAACATGGGCCTTATCTGCAACGGGGGCAGTCCCTCGTGCAACAGCTCCGGTCAGACCACATGGGGTTCGTGGGCGGCCAGGAACCCGCGGCCGCCGAAGGCAATCAAAATGGCGACAACCATGGCCAGCGCCCCGGCAAAGAACGGGACCTGCGGACCGAAGTGCTCACCGAGCTGCGCGGCGGCGAACGGGGCCAGGGCGCCACCCATCCAACGCACGAAGTTGTAGCCGGCCGACGCCACCGGGCGCGGTGAGTCGGAGACGCCCATGGCCAGTTCCGTGTAGACCGTGTTGTTGATGCCCAGCAGCGCCCCGGAGAGCACCACCAGGACGACGACGACGGGCACCGAGTGCCCGGCGGCCAGTCCCAGCCCTGCCAGGTCCAGCATGAGGACAGCGAGCGTGCCGATCAGCACCCGGGTGGCGCCGAAGCGGTTCTGGAGGACGGGCGCCACAAAGACGGAGAAGACCGCGACGGCCACGCCCCAGCCGAAGAACACGCCACCGATGCCGTACGCGTCCATGCCCAGGATGAACGGCGTGAAGGCGAGGATGGTGAAGAAGCCGTAGTTGTAGAACAGGCCGCTGGCCGCGGTCGTCCGCAGTCCCTTGTGCCCCAAAGCCAGCAGCGGGTCGCGGAGCCGGACTTTCCGCTCGGGCAGCGGGGTTTTGGGCAACAACGCGATGAGAGCGACGAAGGCAGCGGCCATGAGCACGGCGGTGCCGAAGAACGGTGCCCGCCACTGCCAGCCGCCGAGCAGGGCGCCGAGGAGCGGTCCGAGGGAAATGCCCAGGCCGAGCGCCGCCTCGTAGAGGATGATCGCCGTTCCGGCACCGCCGCTTGCCACGCCCACAATGACGGCCAGGGCAGTGGCCACGAAGAGTGCGTTGCCCAGGCCCCAGCCAGCGCGGAACCCGATCAGTTCGCCCACGCTGCCGGACAGGCCGGACAACGAGGCGAAGACCACGATCACGGCCAGGCCGATGAGCAGGGTCTTCTTGCCGCCTATCCGGGAGGACACGTAGCCGGTGATCAGCATTGCCACCGCAGTGACCAGGAAGTAGCTCGTGAACAGGAGCGAGACCTGGCTGGGCGTGGCGTCCAGGTTCTTGGCGATCGCCGGGAGGATCGGATCCACCAGGCCGATGCCCATGAACGCGAACACCGCGGCGAGGGCTGTGGCCCATACTGCCTTCGGCTGCTTGAGCAGGGACGCCTTTTCGGCCTCGAGGGTTTCTTCTACTGCTGGCCGCGTGGCGGCGAGCTGGCCTTCCATAGGGGACTCCTAAGTCTTGGGTATCAGTTGTGAAGTGTGCCGTTGATTTTTTCGATCACGGGCAGGGCCGCGGCGAGGGCCTGCCGCTCGCTGTCGCTGAGCGCCACCAGGATTTCCGCCATCACGGCGTTGCGCCGCTCGTTGGCGGAGGCGACGGCGGCACGGCCTTCCGTGGTCAGCACAACCTGGACGGCTCGGGAATCGTGGGGGTCAGGGTCCCGGCGGACGAGTCCGGATTTCTCCAGCTTGATGATCTGCTCGGTGGCGCTGGGCACCTTGACGCCCAGGTTCCGGGCGATCTCGCCGACGCGGACGCCGTCATGGAGCAGCATCTTCAGCGTGCTGAGCTGCGCGGCGCTGAGTTCGCCGTCCGCGTCGAGGCGGCGGACCAGGTAAACACTGTGGCGGAGCGCCTCGCGGAAATCCTGGGCGAGGGCCTGCAGCGCGGCGGGCATTGGCTGGGGTTGACTCATAGTTAGGTAGCCTAACAGTTAGGGCACCTAAGAGTCAAGGATCTCCCGGGTTTCGACGCAGCTAGAGCCTGAGCTTCATGCCTTCGTGGCTGGCCGCGAAGCCCAGGCGTTCGTAGAAGCGGTGGGCGTCCGTGCGGGATTTGTCCGTGGTGAGCTGCATCAGCGAGCATCCCCGGCGGCGCGACTCCCCGGCAGCCCAGGTGACCATGGCGGCGCCGATCCCGAGGCCGCGCACCTGTGCCGCAACCCGGACGGCCTCGATCTGGCTGCGCCAGGAACCGCGGCGGGAAAGCCCCGGCAGGAAGCTGAGCTGGAACGTGGCCACGACCTGCCCGGCAGCCTCGCCTTCCCGAAGGAGCTCGCCCACCACCAAGAGATGGGCAAGGTCGGCGTCGATCGCTTCGAAGGCCCGCTCGTACGGGGCCATGTCCGAGGTGTCCTCGCGGTTTGCACCCAGCCGGTCGTCAGCGAGGAGCTCCAGGATTCGGGGCAGGTCGGCCCGCGTCGCGGGCCGGAGACGGAACGTCCCGCCGTCGACGTCGAGAGTCAGCAGGGCAGGCAGGTCACGTTGCTTTGAGGTCACCGGACCAGCTTGCCACAGCCGCACCCCCTCTCACTTCCTGCGCCAAAATCACCGATGCTCTCTCACTTTTCGCACGAAAAAACCCAACCCTCTATCACTTCATTCAGTGAGAGAGGGTTGGGGTAAATCCGACCGGATCTGAGAGAGCGTCGCCGAAAAACCGGCAGGAAGTGAGAGAGCGTCCTAGGCTTTGGCCTCCGCTTTGGCCTCTTCCACCAGTGACTCGACGGCGGCGAACAGCGGGTGCCCGGGCGTCAGGCCCGTCACCTTCTCGGTCGCTTCCGCCGCCGTGGACGACGCCACGATCTTGGCCAGCTCGGTCGCTTCGGCGTCCGCGGGATCGTTGAAGCGCAGGGCGGCCGCGATGGCTCCCAGCAGCGCTTCGGGCACGATTCCGCGTTCGGCCAGTTCCGCCGCCGGGCCGATGAACCGTTCGTGCCGGCTGAGCTTGCGCAGCGGTGCCCGGCCTACGCGGTTCACGGTGTCCGGCAGGTGCGGGTTGCTAAAGCGGCCCAGGATCTTCTCGACGTAGGCTTCCTGCTCGTCGCGGTTGAAGCCGTGCTTGTGGATCAGCAGTTCCTTGGTTTCGTCCAGCACGGCGCGCACATCGGCGGCGACGTCCTGGTCGGCCATGGCCTCCGAGATCTTGCCAAGCCCTGCTTCGAACCCGAAGTAGGCTGCCGAGGCGTGCCCGGTGTTCACGGTGAAGAGCTTCCGCTCGATGTAGGGTTCCAGGTTGTCCACGAACGTCGCCCCCGGGATGACCGGGGCGTTTCCCCCAAAGGGCGTGCGGTCGATAACCCACTCGTAGAAGGTCTCCACGGTGACGTCCAGGCCCTTGCCGGGCTCCTGGTTCGGGACGATCCGGTCCACGGCCGTGTTCGCGAAAACGGCCGCGGACTCGAGCTCGCCGGCGGCGGAATCCCACTGCGCCGCCACTTCGTCCCGCAGGATGTCCGTGGCGTTGATGGCATTCTCGCACGCCATCACCTGCAGCGGTGCCAGCCCGGCGGCCCGTGCGGCGATGCCTTTGGCGATCACCGGGGCCACGAACTTCAGGATGTGGGGACCCACCGCGGTGGTGACCACGTCGGCCGTCGCGATTTCCGCCACGACGTCCGCTTCCTGGGTGCCGGAGTTCAGCGCCCGGAAGTTGTCCACGGTCCGGACCGTGGGGTCCTCCCCCACCTCGTGGACGTCGTAGCTGCCTGCGGCGGCGAGCTCCGAGATCAGATCTTCAGCGACGTCGGCGAACACGAGCTCGTAGCCTGCCTGGTGCAACAGCAGTCCCACAAAGCCGCGGCCGATGTTCCCGGCCCCAAAATGAACAGCCTTCACTATGCGTTGACCTTCCCGAACAGTTCCAGTACTTCGTCTACCGTGGTGGCGGCCTCAAGCTGGGCCACCTGGGCCTTGTTGGTGAAGACCTTCGCGATGGAGGACAGGATGTGCAGGTGCTCGTTGTTGATCCCGGCGACGCCAACCACGAACTTGACCTCCTTGCCGTTCCAGTCGATGCCGTTCGGGTAGCGGATCACGGATACGGCGGACTTCATGATGTGGTCCTTCGCGGCGTTGGTGCCGTGCGGTATAGCCAGGAAGCTGCCCATGTACGTGGACACGGATTCCTCGCGTTCGTGCATGGCATCGATGTAACCGCTGTCCACGGCGCCGCGGTCCAGCAGCAGCCGGCCCGCTTCGTCGATGGCGGCGTCACGGGTGGTTGCCGTGCCGTTGAGGATCACACTGTCAGCCACCAGGATGTCCGACGGCGGGACGGCCTCAGCAGGTGCCGCGGCCGCAGGCGCCGCAACGGCGGCTCCGGCGTCGGCAGCTCCTTCGGTGTTGCTGCTCTTGACCAGCTCCACGATCTCGTCATAGCGCGGGCTGTTCATGAAGTTGTCCACGGACACGTGCACGGCACTGGCCGTGGCGGGCTTTGCCCGCTCGGTCAGGTCCTGGTGCGTAATGACAACATCGTAGGTGTCGCTCAGGTTGGCGATGGCGGAGTTCGTGACCTTGACCTCCGGGAAGCCGGCGGCCTTGATCTTGTTGCGCAGCACCGAGGCGCCCATGGCGCTGGAACCCATGCCGGCGTCGCACGCGAACACGATGTTCCGGATGGGACCTGCCATGACGGCGGTGGCCGCGCCTGCGCCGGTCAGGGCGGAGGAAACGGAGCTCTTCTTGCCCTTCATGGATTCCATCCGGGAGGTGGCGGCGCTGAGGCTGTCCTCCTCGGTTTCACCCACGGGGGTCTTGCTGGCCTTCAGGATCACCGAGGCGATGAGGAAGGACACCGTGGCGGCGAGCAGCACGGACAGCGCCACCCCGAAGTAGCTGTCACTGGCGGTCGCGGCAAACACGGCGAGGATGCTGCCCGGGGCCGCCGGGGAGCGCAGGCCGGCGCCGGTGAGCACCAAAGTGAAGATGCCGGTCATGCCGCCGCCGATCGCGGCCAGGATGATGATGGGCTTCATCAGCACGAACGGGAAGTAGATTTCGTGGATGCCGCCAACAAACTGGATGAGGGCGGCACCGGGGGCTGACGCCTTGGCCAGGCCTTTGCCAAAGAACATGTACGCAAGCAGGATGCCCACGCCGGGGCCGGGGTTGGCTTCGAGCAGGAACAGGATGGATTTGCCGTTTTGCAGTGCCTGTTCCGTGCCCAGCGGCGTCAGGATGCCGTGGTTGACGGCGTTGTTCAGGAACAGCACCTTGGCCGGTTCGATGAAGATGCTGGTGAACGGCAGCAGGCCGTTGTTGACCAGGAATTCGACGACGGAACTGGCGCCGTTGCTGAAGGCCTTGACCACCGGCCCGATCACCAGCATGCCCACGATGGCCATGGCGGCTGCCACGATCCCCGCGGTGAAGTTGTCGATGAGCATCTCGAAGCCCGGCTTGACCCGGCCTTCCCAGATCTTGTCCAGCTTCTTCATGATCCACGCCGTCAGCGGCCCCATGATCATGGCACCGATGAACATGGGGATGTCAGTGCCCATAATCACGCCCATTGTCGCGACTGCGCCCACAACGCCGCCGCGGATGCCGTGGACAATCCGGCCACCGGTGAAGCCGATCAGGAGGGGCAGGAGGTAGGTGATCATTGGCCCAACGAGCTTGGCCAGTTCCTCATTGGGAGTAAAGCCAGCCGGAATGAAGAAGGCCGTGATGATGCCCCAGGCGATGAAGGCCCCCATGTTGGGCATGATCATGCCGGACAGGAACGTCCCGAACCTCTGGACGTGAACCCGCATGCTTGTAGGGGGTTTTGCAACTGTCTCTGTTGCCATGTGATTTCCTAACCGTGATTCCTGCTGCACCGCAGGATGGTCCGATATTTTCGATGACTAGCTGGTGGAACTGGTGGAGATCCGGTGGAGCCATTCGAGAAAGAGCTTGAGTTCCGAGCTGGAAAGCTGGTCCGAGTGCGATGCCTGGAGCGCGGCGTTCAGGGCGATCGCCGCCACCACCACCGACGACTTGCCGGAGTCTTCCGGAGTGCCGCTGGCCTGCTCCGCGGACACCGCGAAGATCATGGCGTCCCGGGTCATGGTGGACAGTTCAAGGTTGCGTTCGGCGGCAGGCTCGGCGATGAGCATGAGCGTCACGCCCACGTTCGCCGCCAGGATGCTCCTGGCCGCTTCACGCGGCTGGACGTTCAGCTGACCTGCCACGGCCGCTTTGTTCAGCATTTCCTCCATGAGCGCCTCGGCATCGGCAACGATGGCCGGGCGGCTCTCTGGGCGAATGTTGCCAAACATGACCAGGTAAAGTTCCGGCTGGTTCAGCCCGAACTGCACATGGTTGTCCCACATCCGCCGGATATCTTCCAGCGGATGTCCGGACGGGGCGAAGTCGCGTTCACCTGCCACGTATTCTTCAAAACCTGCCGTTACGACGGCGTCGAACAGCCCTTCCTTGTCACCGAAGTGGTGATACAGGGTAGGGGCTGTAACCCCTGCCAGCTGCGTGATCTGGCGGGTGGATACCGACGCTCCCGCTGAGTTGGCCAGCAACTCGGCTGCTGCACGCAACAGCCTCAGTTTGGGCGGTAGCTGGCCATCGAAACTCATAACCGCTACCCTATCACCTATAGCAACGCTATATGAACTGCATCACATACAATTTTTTCAGGCACCGCAAAACACCGTCGGGACGTAGCAGTCGCGGCAATCTGGGCAATCGCCCAGGCAACGAACGGCGGGCCTGCTTATCGGCAGAGAATGAGGACCTTCAGTGCAGAACTTCCCAGGAGTAGGCGTCAGCCCCGGCCGCATCATCGGCACCATCCGCCAAATGCCCAAGCCGATCAGCGAACCGCCGGCAGGCGAACAGCTGCCCGCCGGCGTCACAGCCGAGGACGCAACAGCAGCGCTCAAGGCTGCCTCGCAGGCCGTCCACGACGAACTGAAGGGCCGCGCCGCACACGCCACCGGAGACGGCAAGGCCGTTCTGGAGGCAACGGCACTGATGGCCAAGGACACCATGCTGATCAAGGGCGCGGCCAAACTCGTGGCCCGCGGACTCTCGACCGAACGCGCCATCTGGGAATCCGGATCCTCCGTCTCTGAAATGCTTCACAACCTGGGCGGCTACATGGCGGAACGTGCCACCGACGTCCTGGATGTACGCGCCCGGATTGTGGCCGAACTTCGCGGCGTCGCTGCGCCCGGCATTCCCTCCTCCAGCACACCCTTTGTACTCGTGGCCGAGGACCTGGCGCCGGCCGACACCGCCACCCTGGACCCGAACAAGGTCCTGGCACTCGTCACTGCGGGCGGCGGCCCCCAGTCCCACACCGCCATCATTGCGCGTTCGCTTGGCCTGCCTGCTGTGGTCGCCGCACTGGGCGTGGACGAGCTCCCGGACGGCACGGAAGTCTATGTGGACGGCGCCGCGGGCACCATCACGTCCGATCCCGACGACTCGCTGCGTGCCGCAGCGGATGCCTGGGCGGCTACGGCCTCCCTGCTGGCCGAGTTCAGCGGCACGGGCACGACGGCGGACGGTCACCTGGTACCCCTCCTTGCCAACGTCGGTGGCGGCAAGGACGCCGTGGCGGCCGCCAAGCTGGGCGCCCAGGGCGTGGGCCTGTTCCGCACCGAATTCTGCTTCCTGGAACGGGACTCCGAGCCCACTGTGGAGGAACAGGCCGCGGCCTATAAGAGCGTATTTGACGCGTTCCCGGGCAAGAAGGTGGTTCTGCGCACCCTCGACGCCGGCGCCGACAAGCCCCTCCCGTTCCTGACCGATTCCACGGAGCCCAACCCGGCCCTGGGCGTCCGCGGCTACCGCACGGACTTCACTACGCCCGGCGTCCTGGACCGCCAGCTGGAAGCCATCGCCCTGGCCGAGAAACAGTCCGAAGCAGACGTGTGGGTCATGGCTCCGATGATTTCGACGGCGGAGGAAGCGGCCCGTTTCGCCTCGATGTGCGCCGACGCCGGCATCAAGACTCCCGGCGTGATGGTGGAGGTCCCCTCCGCAGCACTCACAGCCGAGGCCATCCTGCGGGAAGTGGGCTTCGCCAGCCTGGGCACCAACGACCTCACCCAGTACGCCATGGCCGCCGACCGTCAGCTCGGTCCGCTGGCGGCACTCAACACTCCGTGGCAGCCGGCCGTGCTCCGCCTTGTCGGCCTCACCGTCGAAGGATCACGGGCCGAAGGCCACAACAAGCCCGTTGGCGTCTGCGGCGAGGCTGCGGCGGACCCCGCCCTCGCCGTCGTACTGACCGGCCTCGGCGTTACCACCCTGTCCATGACCGCACGCTCGCTCGCGGCCGTGGCTGCGGTGCTCAAGACCGTCACGCTGGCCGAAGCGCAGCAACTGGCCAAGCTCGCCCTCTCCGCACCGAGCGCCACCGAGGCCCGGGCCTGGGTGCGCGAAAAGCTGCCTGTACTCAACGAACTCGGCCTCTAACCGACGCCGCCCACCGCCGAAACCCATCAGGAGAAGTAATGCCCGAACGTACCGCAACCATCGCCAGCCGCTCCGGACTCCACGCCCGCCCTGCCGCACTTTTCGCCGAAGCGGCAGGCAATGCCGGCGTTGAGGTCACCATTTCCATGCAGGGCGAACCGGCGGACGAGGCCCTCGACGCCGCCAGCATCCTTTCGCTCATGACACTGGGGGCGGCCAAGGGAGACGTCGTGGTGCTGCGTGCCGACGGCGACGGCGCCGACCAGGCGCTGGATGCGTTGGTCACCCTTTTGGAGACCGACCTCGACGCCGAATAGCGGCGCTGCCGGGAAGGGGGCGCGGCAGTGAACGCGGAAGGCTGAGGCGATGGCTTCCATGGACGGAACCGTGGCGCTGGTGACAGGCGCGGCGAGCGGACTGGGAAATGCTGTGGCAACCGGCCTTGCGCGCGAAGGCGCCTTGGTCGTGGTGGTCGGGCGCTCCACAGCGCGGGCGGAAGAGGCAATACAGGGCATTCGCCGGCTCGTCCCTGCCGCCCTGCTGGAGCCACTGGCCTGTGACCTCTCAGTCCAGTCCTCGATCCGTACGGCGGCGGCTGAGTTCCTGTCCCGCCATGACAGGCTGGACGTGCTCGTCAACGCAGCGGGTGTGTTTCGCAAGGAGCGCCAGGTGACCCCCGACGGGCTCGAATTGACCTTCGCCACCAACGTGATGGCGTACTTCCTGCTGACCAACCTCCTGCTGGACGCGCTCAAACTCACAGGAGGATCCACGGGGACCGCGGACCGGCCGTCCGCGCCGGCGCGCACGCCCCGCATCGTGAATATCGCGTCCAAGTACGGCAGCACCAAACTCCACTTCGACGATCTCCAAACTGCCAAAGGGCGGTATAGCTACCTACGCTCAACGCCGCCCACCATGCTTGCCCGCGTTCTCCTCACCCAAGAGTTCGCTGAGCGCCTGCGCGGCTCGGACGTGGTGGCGAATGCCGTCCACCCGGGGCTGGTGAAGAACACCTCGTTGCTGCAAGACGTCGGGGGTCCTTTCCGCTGGATCACGAACACCTTCGGCGCGCCGGCCGAGAAGGCGGCCGACACAGCGCTCTGGCTCGCCACCTCACGGGAAGCAGGGGCGGTCTCCGGAAAGCTCTGGGCAAAGCGCAGGGAGCTCCCCACCCCCGGCATGGGATCGGACTCCGAAGTCCGCACGCGGCTGTGGGACGAGTGCTCGCATCTGGCCGGGCTACCGTGAAATTGTGCCAGGTCCGGCGGAACGGGTACCAGGAACTCAGGGCCGGGCCGCTTGGCCGACGGTGGCCGTAACGAATCCGGCCGGGGATTGCCGCCGTCGGGTTTCGGACCCGAAGTTGCGGTGATCCTCGAGGTTCAAGCCGAAGGCTGCCACGAATTCCGCGGCGCTGGCTCTGGCCGGAGGCGTGTTGTCGATCCCGAAGCGCCGATACGGCAGCCGGCTATAGACGAGCAGCTTCGGGATGCCCCACAGATAAGCCACGATCCCCACAGGCAGGAGTGCCACCTGGATCACGCGAAACAAGACAGCCGCACCCAGGACGGACATACCGCGATGATTACTGCCCATGGGCTGTGCATTCTTTGCGTGCTGCGGCTGCGGTCGCGCCTTCGACGGCGGTGGTGACGCTAGGATTTCCGCATGGCATTGATTGCTCCCCGCGTGACGGCCGGGCTCCCCGGCGACGAAGCCCTGAAACTGAAGCATGCGCTCAACGGCAGCCACGACATCACCGTGTTTGTGGACGGCACGGTGCACCGGCTACCGCCCCAGGCGCGGGACGCCGTCGTGGACCTCCTGAGCCGGTTCAGCCGCGGCGAAGCGGTGACCGTCAGCAGCGTTGAGGAAGTGCTCACCACTTCCCAGGCCGCGGAACTTGCCGGGATCTCGCACACGTACCTTCGCAATATGACGGACCGCGGCGAAATTCCGGTGGAGTACCGCGGTACGCACCGACGGATCCGGTTGGCTGCCATCATGGAATGGCTGGAGACTCAGAAGAAAAGCAAGGCGTCCGACGGCGGCGGCGAGCAGGTTTGATTTAGCGTGGGTACGCAATTTGTGAAGCAGTGATAAGGATCAAGCAACGATCCCGGGTAACCGCCAAAAGCCCCCAAAGGCCGGGGTTACCCTTTATTTGTGGGTAAGTTCAGAGGGTGGCACATCGTGGCGGGGTTCGCCGCAATGCTGCTGACTGCCGCCCTCGGAACGGCCATGGGCCTGAACAACACCGCCGCCTTTATGGCCAGCTGCGTGGCCTTCGTCGCGGTCGCCAAGGGCATGGAGAGCCACCTTGCCCGGCGCCGCCGGGAAGCTGCCGCCCGCATTCAGGGGCAAGGCCAGAGGCAAGACCCGGGCGGTACAGCCAGGGCACTTGACGTCGACAAGTCCGAGCGCGACGGCAGGGCATGACTGCCTCCGAACGACCATCTGATCCGTGGATAGCCATTGACACGGATCTAACCGTCTCACCAGACTTGTTAGCGATAACATACTGCCGATGACCCGTTGGTCCGGCGCGAAAGGGATGCGATGCGCACTGAGATCAGCGAAACGACCGGACTGACCGGCCACACGGTAACCGGCGGTGCCGCGCCGGAAGTGAACTGGGCCGGGAACTACCGCTACACGGCAGCTGCGATCCACCGGCCGCGCACCCTCGAGGAGGTCCAGGACGTCGTGGCCGGCGCCTCGAAAATCCGCGCGCTCGGCTCCCGGCACTCCTTCAACGCCATCGCCGACTCCCCCGGTTCCCTGATCTCGCTCGAAGACCTGGACCCCGGTATCCGGATCGACCCCGCAGCGCGGACCGTCACGGTCTCCGGCGGAACCCGCTACGGAACACTCGCGGAAAAGCTGGAGTCCAACGGTTATGCGCTGCCCAACCTGGCTTCCCTCCCCCACATCTCCATTGCCGGGGCCATCGCAACCGCAACCCACGGTTCGGGTGATGCCAACGGAAACCTGGCAACGTCCGTCGCCGCGCTGGAAATTGTGGCAGCGGACGGAACCGTCCACCACCTCGGCCGGGGCAGCTCGCCCGACTTTGACGGCGCGGTGGTCGGCCTCGGCGCACTGGGCGTCGTCACCAAGGTGACGCTGGACATCGAACCCACGTTCGCGGTGCGGCAGGACGTCTTTGAAGCGCTTCCCTGGCAGACGGTGCTGGAGAATTTCGACGCCGCCACCTCCAGCGCCTACAGCGTCAGCCTGTTTACGGACTGGAGCGGCGACGCCGTCGCCCAGGCCTGGCTCAAGAGCCGCGTATCCGGCACTGCCAGCGGCGCCGCGGCAGTCGAAGCGGCGTTCGCTGGCGGCACCTTCTTCGGCGGCACACGGGCCACCGTCGCCCGGCATCCGCTGCCCGGCGTCTCGGCCGAGAACTGCACGGAACAGCTCGGCGTCCCCGGGCCGTGGTCCGAGCGCCTGGCGCACTTCCGGATGGCCTTTACGCCCAGCAGCGGCGACGAGCTCCAGAGCGAATTCTTCGTCCGGCGCGAGCACGCCGCAGCCGCCATCTCGGAGCTGCGCGCCCTCTCGCCCCGCATCACTCCGCTGCTGCACGTGTCGGAGATCCGCACCGTGGCGGCCGACCAGCTGTGGCTCAGCACCGCCCACGGCCAGGATTCCGTGGGGTTCCACTTCACCTGGAAGCAAAGGCAGGCGGACGTGGAGGAACTGCTCCCTGTCATGGAAGAGGCGCTGGCACCGTTCAACGCGCGGCCGCACTGGGCCAAGCTGTTCCACGCGGACGCTGACTCCGTGTCCGCGCTCTACCCGCGCTTTGCCGACTTCACGGACCTCGCGGAGCGGATGGACCCGGAGCACAAATTCCGCAACGAATTCCTGGCCCGGAAGGTCTTCGGCAAGTAGCCAGGTGCGGGCGCCGGACCGAGCGCACCACCGGCCGCCAGGCGGTTGCCACGCTAGATCCGCGGCCGCCCGGACCAACGGCGGGCTTTAAGCGCGGCGTGGAGTTCCAGCCGGACCATCCCCTTCAGCGGGTCGACGCCGAGCACCTGCCGGATGCGCCCCAGCCGGTTGTAGATGCTGCTCCGGTGCAGATGCAGCTTCGTGGCGACATCCTGGACCGAACCGTCATTGTCGTAGAGGAGTTCCAGCACGGGCAGCAGCTCACCGTTCCGGTCGTGGTCCTCGAGCATCCGCGAGTACACGGATCCGGCGTCGGCCCACGCGCCGGCACCGCCCCCGGCCGAGGCCAGCAGCTGGTACACGCCCGTCGCCCGGCAATCCACCAGTTCGCCCAGCTGGGGATCCACTGCGGCAGCCTGGGCCGCCTGCTTCGACTCCCGGTAGGCATCCGCCAGTTCGCGCGGCTTGGCGAACCCTTCACTCGTCCCCAGGATGATCCGGTGGACGGGGCGCCCGGACCGCTTGGCGAGCTCCAACTGGTAGTGGACCAGGACCTGCGCGTGGGCCGCGCGGCCAACAGATTCCCGGAAGAGGACCACGGCATGGGTTTCGGTGCCTGCACTGAAGAGCGCCGCATCCACGCCGATGGTGGCCTGCAGCGCGGCTGAGCGGTGGATCAGCGTGGACGCGATGGGGTCCGATCCCTCTGACCAGCCGTCGGCGTCAAGCACCGTGACGAGCTGCCACGGGCCGCGCCCCTGGACTTCCTTCCAGCCGGCCACGGCGGCCACGGCGTTGGCCTCGCCGCGGCAGGCACTCAGGAACTCCTGTTCCCTGCGGCGCCGGAACTCCGATTCGGCCGTGTTGGATTCAAGCAGCAGCCCGGACAGCAGTTCGAGTTCGTCCCGGACGCTGGGCAACTGGGTGAGGATCGCCGTCGCGCTTTGGTCCTCAATGTCCTGCTGCACCCACAGGTAGCCGACGCGGAAACCGCGCACCAGCAGCGGCACGCAGACGCGCCCCAGCATGCCCAGCTCCTCGTTGGCGGGAACGACGACGGGACGCACGGCCGTCGCGATTCCGTGCGACAGCTGCCACGCCTTCACGTCCACCGGCACTCGTTTGCTCAGGAGGAAGTTCACCCGGACCCGGTCCGCGTGGGACTGGTTGGAGCTGTAGGCGAGCAAAACGCCGTCGAGATCCTCGAGCGAAAGTCCCCGGCCGAGCTTCACGGCCACCTGCTCAACGAGCTGTTCCACATCCTGCTGGTGCATGGTTGCCACCTTACTGCCCTGTGCCGGCGGACCGTGAACGGACACCAGGCGACACCTGACGCTTCACGCCTCGACAGATGTCGAGGCGACAAAACCAAAAACCCCGGAAGTACGCGGAACGTGCAGTCGCCCGGCTGGCGGCGTCCTGTCAGCTACCTCACATGCGGATTTATTCTGGAAGTACAGATTCCCCGCACGTCCGGCCCACAAAGCCCCCAACGATGGAGCCCCAAATGATCATCGGTGTCCCCAAAGAGATCAAGAACAACGAATTCCGCGTCGCCATCACCGCCGCCGGCGTCCACGAGTTCCGCACCCACGGCCACACCGTCCTGGTCGAGCGCGGCGCAGGCCTGGGTTCGGGCATCACCGACGAGGAATACGCCATCGCCGGCGCCGAGATCGTCGCCGACGCTGACGATGTCTGGGACCGCGCCGACATGGTCATGAAGGTCAAGGAACCCATCGCCGCGGAATACCACCGGTTCCGCAAGGGCCTGATCCTCTTCACCTACCTCCACCTCGCCGCCGAACCCGAACTCACCAGCGAGCTCATCAACTCCGGCGTCACCGCGATCGCCTACGAGACCGTCCAGGAAGGCCGCACCCTTCCCCTGCTCGCCCCGATGTCCGAGGTCGCAGGACGCCTCTCCGTCCAGGTTGGCGCCACCTCCCTGATGGCCCCCGCCGGCGGCAAGGGCGTGCTCCTCGGCGGCGTCCCCGGCGTCCGCCCGGCCAAGGTGGTTGTCCTGGGCGCCGGCGTTGCCGGCACCAACGCCGCCGCCATGGCCCTGGGCCTCGGCGCGGACGTCACCATCCTGGACATCAACATCAACCGCCTGCGCGAACTCGACGCCCAGTACCAGGGCCGCCTGAAGACCGTCGCGTCCAACAAGTACGAGATCGAAAAATCCGTGGTGGACGCGGACCTGGTCATCGGCTCCGTGCTGATCCCGGGAGCCAAGGCACCCAAGCTGGTCACCAACGAGCTCGTCTCCCGGATGAAGCCCGGCTCCGTCCTCGTCGACATCGCCGTGGACCAGGGCGGCTGCTTCGAAGACACCCGCCCCACCACGCACCAGGAACCCACGTACAAGGTCCACAACACGATCTTCTACTGCGTCGCCAACATGCCCGGCGCCGTCCCCAACACGTCCACGTACGCACTCACCAACGTGACCCTGCGCTACGGCGTGGCCCTGGCCAACCTCGGCGTGAAGGCCGCGTTCGAGAAGGACCCCGCCCTCGCAGCCGGCCTCAACATCGCCGCCGGCCACGTCGCCCACCACTCGGTCTCCGAGGCGCATAACCTGCCCCTCGTAGCTGACTGGCACGAACTGGTCTCCGCGTAAGTACACCGCCGCCTGAACGGCGGCCATCCCCGCGTGCTCGCTCCTTCGTCGCTTAGACGCACGCTTCCGGATGGCCGCCGTTCAGCCGTTAATGGGGTTACGCCGAGCCAGTTCCCGTGCTTTTTCTATTATTTTGAGGACTTCGACCGGGCCTGCCGGGTCCACTGGCAGCGGCAGCGGCGAGACTGCTCCGCCGTCGTTGATCTTGTCCGCAAGGATCCGGTAGAACTCCGGGTACGCCCCGCGTTCGGTGGGCAGGCGGTCCAGGTGGCCGTCGCGGCCCAGGAGCCCGGCCCAGTCCTTGTCTTCAATGCCGTACTCGGCGTCGAGCGGGCTGCCGCCGGCCGCGATGTACGGCTCCTGCGGGTCGATTCCGTGCTTCGTGTAGCCGCCTTCTGATCCGAGGAGCCGGTAGCGGGGTCCCTGCTGGGGGCACAGCATGTTCATCCACAGGTGGCTCACGACGCCGGAATCATGCCGCAGGGCCACGAACACGTCGTCGTCGGTCTTTTCGCCCTGCCGCCGCGCCTGGAGTTCGGCGTGCGTCACGGTGGCGGGACCGAACAGCTGCAGCGACTGGTCAATCAGGTGCGTCCCGAGGTCGAAGAGGACGCCGCCGCCGTCGTCCGCCGTGGCGTCCGCCTTCCACGCCTTGGAGACTTCCGGGGACCAGCGTTCGAACCGCGACTCGAACCGGGTGAGCTTGCCCAGGATGCTGCTTTCCACCAGGCCCTTCACCGTGAGGTAATCGCCGTCCCAGCGGCGGTTTTGGAAGACAGTGAGCACGCGGCCCAGCCGGGCGGCCAGGTCCAACAGTTCCCGACCCTCGGCGCTGCGCACCGCAAACGGCTTGTCGACGACGACGTCGAGGCCCGCCTCGAGCGCGGCCTTCGCCAGCGGATAGTGTGTGGCCGGCGGCGTCCCGAGGACGATGAGGTCAAGGTCACCTGCGAGCGCCAAGACGTCAGCGGGCGTGTCAACGAGCCGCGCACCGGGGTGGCTGCCGGCCGCGTCAGCCTGCCTTCCGGCGTCGGACGTTGAAATCACGTCCAGGGAGTACGCCGGGTTCGTTGCGATCAGCGGTGTGTGGAACACACGGCCGGACAATCCGTATCCGGCAACGGCCGCGCGGATCGCAGGCTTGCCCGGGGCGGCGCTGGGGGTTGCTGCTGTGCTCATGGACCTACGCTACCCCCGGACGCTCTCCCACTTCCTGCAGCTTTCCACCGAACGCTCTCTCACATACTTTGCGGAAATTCGCGTGAAGTGAGAGAGGGTTGCCGAAAAGCGCACGAAAAGTGAGAGAGCGTCGGAAGTTGGGGCCCGATGGCGAAGCGTCAGCTCGGCGTTGGTCTTCCGCTTCGCGGCAGGACTACACGGCTGCTACTTCTTTTCCCAGCCGATGGTGGTCCAGTCCGGAACCTGCGAGCCGCTCTTGAACAGGGACGGGCCGTAGTTCGCCAGGCCGGTGCGCACGAACGAAATCTGCGGTCCGTTCATCACCACGCCCATGGAGAAGTACTTGGCCATGTGCTTCTTTTCAACTTCCATGGCGGCCTTGTTGCGCTCGGTGTTGTCCTCAATGGAGCTGAGCTTCTTGATCTCGGCATCCAGCTCGGCGTCGCCGAGTCCGTTTTCGTTGGTCTTGGAGTCGTAGAACTGCTTGACGGTGTCCGTTGCGTCGGCGCCCACCCCGTACCCGGAGACACTCAGGAAGAAGTCGCGGCTGCCCAGTACCTTGCCGAAGTCGGCGGAAGCGCGCTGGTCGATTCCCACGTCCATGCCGCCGGCCTGGAGCTGCTTTTGCAGGGTCTGTGCGAACGCCAGCGTGGTGGGGTCATCACCGAAGTTGCTGATTTTGAAGGCCGCCGGAGCGCCGTCCTTCTCCATGATGCCTGCGGCGTTGGGCTTGTAGCCGGCGTCGGTCAAGACCTTCTTGGCGGCCTCAGGACCGGTTTCCGTGGCCGGGTAGTTGTCCTGGTAGTACTTGGAAAACGGGAGCAGCATCATCGAACCGGAGCTGGGCTCTTCCCAGTTCAGCCCATTGAACCGGACCTTGCGAAGCGCTTCGCGGTCCACGGCTGTGAAGATCGCCTTGCGGATCGCAACGTCGTTCATGGGGGCCTTCTGGGCGTTGAGGTTCAGCCCGCCGGCAAACAGCCGCTGGCCGCGGCGGACCTCGGAGTTCTTGGTGCCGTCGAGCTGCTTGTACAGCGCGATGGTGTTGGCGGAAATGCCGTCGATTTCGCCGTTCTTGAACGCTGCGATCGAGGCGCTGGTCTCCAGCTGGCGGAAGACGACCTTGTCGAGGACCGGCTTGGCACCCCACCACTTGTCGTTCTGGGCCAGGGTCACGGTCTTTGCGGCGCTGTCGTACTTGTCCACTTTGAACGGGCCGGCCATCCACTCCGGGTGCATCTCACCGGTGAAACCGGTGTTGAAGATCTCCGGCGTGTTCACGGCCGGGTGGATGAGGCCCGCGAAGAGGGCATCGAGCGGGTAGACCGGCTGGGTGGTGGTGACCACGACTTCCTTGTCGCTGGACCCGGCCTTGACGGAATCAACGAACTCGTAGGCCCCGGAGCTGACGACGTCGATGTCCTTGTTCTCGCCCTTGAGCATGTTCCAGGTGTTCTGGAAGGCCTTGACGTCAATCGGCGTGCCGTCGTTGTACGTCGCTTTCTCGTTCACCTTGATGGTGATGGTCTGCTTGCCGTCCTTGACCTCGCTCTTGACGTCCTCGCAGAAATCCTTGTTCGGCGTGGCCGTGCCGTCGAAGTCGAAGTTCCAGCAGCCCCAGGTGCCCGCGCCGTCGATGGGACGGTGCAGGGCCGTGTTGTCTCCGCTGTTGCCGGTGCTGGAAAAACCATTGAAGTCCGGGCCGATGCTGCCCAGCGGAAGCGTCACGGTGCCGCCCGGTTCCAGGTCCTTGGCATCCTTGGCGTTGATGCTGATCAGCTTGGTGAGGTCGCTGCCGGCGTCCTGGCCCTTGCCGGCGTCAGGGCCGGAAGGGGTGCCGCCTCCGCCGCAGCCGGTGAGCGCGAGCGCTGCCGTAACGGCGGCCACCCCGCCAATCTTGGTCAGATTCTTCATCGTTTTCCCTTCATTCTTGGTGCGAGATTTGGTGCTTGGGGATTCGGCAAGTCATGGGGTTTCGTGGACCACCAGCATGTCCGCGTCCAGCTCGCCGTCGGGAAAGAAGCAGGCGAACTGCTGGTCCGGCGCGGTCTGGGCCGCTTGCGGAGAGGCGACCGGTTCCAGCGGTGGCTCGAGCGTAAGGCATTTTTCCTGCTTCGCGGCAGGCAGCGCGGCGAACACGGGGCAACGCGTAGCGAAGTTGCAGCCCTTCGGCGCATCCAGCGGCGACGGGAGGTCGCCCTGCAGGATGATGCGTTCGCGCGTCCGTTCAACCTGCGGATCCGGCACCGGAATCGCAGACAGGAGTGCACGCGTGTAGGGGTGGCGCGGGTTGTCGAAGACGCTGTCCACGTCGCCGATTTCCACGATCTTGCCCAGGTACATCACTGCCACGCGGTTCGAGATGTGCCGCACAACGGACAGGTCGTGGGCAACCATGAGGTAGCTCAGGCCGAGTTCTGCGCGGAGCTTGTCCAGGAGGTTGATCACGCCTGCCTGAACCGAGACGTCCAGCGCGGACACGGGCTCATCGAGGACCACCAGCTTGGGGTTGACCGCGAGGGCGCGGGCAATGCCGATCCGCTGCCGCTGGCCGCCGGAGAACTGGTTGGGGAAGCGGTTGACGTGGTCCGGCTGCAGGCCCACGAGCTTCATCAGCTCCATGATCCGTTTCCTGATGGCCGGTTTGTCCATGCCCTGGTTCTCCAGGGGCTCCGCCAGGACTTCGTAAACCGTGAATCGCGGATCAAGCGCGCCGGTGGGGTCCTGGAACACCATCTGGAGCTCCTTGCGCATGGCGTTCTTGGTCCTGGCATCGGAGGCTGCCTTGTTGCTCAGCCCGCCGATGGTTACCTCGCCGTCCTGGTCCTTGTGGAATTCCATGATTTCCAGCAGCGTGGTGGTTTTGCCGCAACCGGACTCGCCAACGATCGAGAAGCACTCGCCCTCGCGGATGTCGAAGCTCAGCCCGTCCACTGCCTTCACCGTGCCGATACGGCGCTTGATGAGCGCGCCTTTCAGCAGCGGAAAGTGCTTGCGGACGTCCTTCAGCTCAAGGACCTTCTTGCGTTCGAGCCGGGGAACAGCGTCGAAACGGGAGACCGGAACGGCGGGGGCGTGGAAGATCTCGTGGACGTCCACTTCGGCGCCAAGGAAGTCGGTCTTGATGCACGCAGCCTGGTGCGTCCCGCTGACGGGCAGCCCGTTCACTCCGTCCCGCGGACCATCGACCGGCCACAGCTCCGGTTCACCCTGCAGGCAGGCGTCGCCGGCGAGGGGGCACCGGGGTGCGAAGGGGCATCCAGTGGGCTTGTGGACGAGGTTCGGCGGAATGCCTTCGATTGGCACCAGCGAGATCTTCTCCGAGTTGTCCACGCGGGGCACTGCACCCAGCAGGCCCATGGTGTAGGGCATCCGAGGGTTGTAGTAGATGTCGTCAACGCTGCCGGTCTCCACCGGCTTTCCGGCGTACATCACCATGATGTCGTCGGCCATGCCGGCCACCACTCCGAGGTCGTGCGTGATCATCACGACGGCGGCGCCGGTCTCCTCCTGCGCGGCGTGGAGCACCTCCAGCACCTGCGCCTGGATGGTGACGTCCAGGGCCGTCGTCGGCTCATCCGCTATGAGCACGCGCGGGTTGTTGGCGATCGCGATGGCGATCATGACCCGCTGGCGCATGCCGCCGGAGAATTCGTGCGGGAACGCCTTCAGGCGGTCCTTCGGGCTGGGAATGCCGACCATGCGAAGAAGTTCGACGGCGCGGGCTTCGGTAGCCTGTTTGCTCATCTTCGGGTGGTGGACCGTGAGTCCTTCGATGATCTGGTGGCCCACCGTATACACCGGGGTCAGGGAAGAGAGGGGATCCTGGAAGACCATCGCGATGTCGTTGCCGCGGTACTTGCACATGGCCTTGTCGCTGAGGCCCAGCAGTTCCTTCCCGTTCAACCGCACCGAGCCGGTGATCTTGGCAGTAGCGGGCAGCAGGCCCATGATGGCCAGGGACGTCACGGATTTCCCCGAACCGGACTCACCGACGATGCCCAGCGTCTTGCCGGGCAGGAGGTCGAAGCCAACGCCCCGGACCGCGTGGACCACGCCGTTTTCCGAGTTGAACCGGACATTCAGGTCCCGGACTGAAAGGACGGCATCCGCCGGGGCATAACCTGGGGCGTGCAGCCCGGCGACGTGCAGGCGCTCTGCCACGGAATCGGCGGTGCGCTCTGTGCTGGCCGTGGTTTCGCTGCTCATTTGCTGTTCTTCTTTGCGGTCTTCTGTGTCTTGCTCCTGTTGGCGCTGCCAATAGAGCCGGAGCTGGGGTCGAACGCGTCGCGCAGGCCGTCGTTCATCATGGCCAGCGACCCCGTCAGGAGGAACATGACCATTAGCGGAACCCAGAACATCCAGGGAAAGGTGGCGACCTGCGACGTGGCCTGCCCGATCAGCACGCCCAGGCTGACGTCCGGCACCTTGATGCCAATGCCGATGAAGGAGAAAGCGACCTCTGCCAGGATGGCGCCGGTGACGCCACGGGTGATGTCCAGGACCAGCAGCGAGCCGATGTTGGGGACCAGGTGCCGCCAGACGATCCGGCGGGCGGGGATACCCATGTACTGGGCTGCTTTGACGAAGTCCCGCTGCATGAGCGACATCGAAAGCGAACGGATCAGGCGGGCCGTGCCCATCCAGCTGAAGACCAGCAGGACGATGATCAACAGCAGCCAGCTGGGGAGGTTTTCCTGCAGGCCGTTACCCCCGCCGCTGGTGGCCACTGCCACCACCAGGAGCGCCGGCATCATGATCAGTGCTTCGAGGATGAACAGCATGACCTTGTCCACTTTGCCGCCGAAGTAGGCCATGGTGCAGCCGTAGATGGCGGCGATCAGCACTGAGGCCAGCCCGACCACCAGGCCAATGAGGATCGAGATCCGCGCACCCTCCACCGTGAGGGCATAGAGGTCGATGCCGGCCTGCGAGGTCCCCAGGAGGTGATCCGCGGACGGCGGCATCCCGATGTTGAAGGGGTCGATGGTTTCCTTGTCCCACGGGGTGAAATAGCCCCCCACGAAGGAAAAGACCGTCAGGGCGAGAAAAATGGCCAGGCCGGCCACGGCTGTCTTGTTCCGGAGGAAACGCCGCAGGATGATCGCGGACTTGGCGATCACGACGTCGTCGTTCTCAATCTTTGCTTCCTCCGCGACGGCGGCGGGGTCGATCGCATTCAGGTTGGTCATGGTCACTGCACCCGCACTCTCGGGTCGACAAGGGTGGTGG
The DNA here is from genome assembly GCF_056400885.1 of Arthrobacter sp. P4_H3. Lineage (NCBI taxonomy): Bacteria > Bacillati > Actinomycetota > Actinomycetes > Micrococcales > Micrococcaceae > Arthrobacter > Arthrobacter sp. P4_H3. The sequence continues at coordinate 100,884 of NZ_JBFUKK010000006.1, read as the reverse complement.
CGAAGTCCGCGAGGATGGCACCGATCGCGAAGATCACCGAGCCGTAGGCCAGGGTAGCAGTGGCCGCGTTCACGTCCTGCAGGGCGATGGCGTCAATGGACCAGGAGCCCACGCCGTGCCAGGCGAAGATCTTCTCGGCAAAGAAGCCGCCGGCGAAGATGGCGGGGATGGTGAACGCGATGCTTTGCGCCACCGGGATAAATGAGACCCGCAGCGCGTGGCGGGTGATGGCCTGGTTCCGGGTGAGACCCTTGGCCCGTGCCGTGCGGACGAAGTCGGCGTTGACGTTGTCCAGCAGATACTGGCGCTGGGCGATCTGGTACGTGCCCCAGCCCACGATGGTGATGGCGAACGTCGGCACGGCGTAGTGGGCCAGCATGTCCACGAACTGGACCCAGCCATTGCCCTCCAGCCCCGGAGTGGATATGCCGGTGACGAACAGAAGTCGTTCGCCGACCGTCTCGTTGATGTTGATGGCGCCGAGCTGGACCAGGAAGTAGGCGATCGGCGCGGGCACGATGTACACGAGATAGCTGTAGGACGTAATGACACGGTCTTGGAACTTGTACTGTCGCGCGGCCGTGTAGACGCCCAGCGCGACCCCGATGATGAGGGTGAGCACGATGGAGGCCAGGAACAGCCGGGTGGAGATCCACACCCGGTCACCGAACTCCGCGTTGATAAAGGCACCGTTGGGGCTTCGTCCCCAGTCCCAGCGCGTGACGACCGCCGTAAGCCAGTCAATGTAGCGTTCCCACGGGGTGAGGGCCGGGTCCAGGCCCTTGAGCCGGAAAGAGTTGGCCACCTGCTCGGGAGTCGGCCGTGGAACGCGTTCCTGTTCCAGCAGCGCGGGCTGCAGGGTGCTGACCGCCAGGAAGTACCCCGCCGTGGTGGTCAGGAAGATCATCAGCAGGTAGGTGGCTGCCCGTTTGGCGAGGTACCGGAACATGTCTGCCTAGCTCTGGATCGCCGTTGCCAGTTCCGCGCCGCGCAGTGCTGGTGGCGCTTCGGAGGTGCCCGTCCGGGCCGGTGTCAGTTCAACGTTCACAGCAGTCGATCCTTCCGTCGTCCCCCATCCGGCAGGGGTTCCGCCGCCGATCCGGGATCATGGGCCAGCGGGTGCCTGGCCGCCCCGCACACCCCTGGGGGCTTGCCTTTGTAGACTATGTTGCGGGTCACATTCCAGAGGAAACTACCACATACGGTCAGCCCTCCCACCTGCCGGAACGCGTAAACACGGGAGTCCTGTACCAGATCGTTATGAATAAATCACAGGGATTGATTCGACTGGCCGGACTCCGTCCCATGGATTACCCTCCGCCCGCTGAACCATCCGCTGCCGGGCCGGAGCTGCCGCCGGGACAGCTGACCACGCGGGTGACGAGTTCACGCCAGGACTCCGCGAGGCGCTCCGGAGCCACGTGATGCACCTGCACAGCGTGGAGCAGGCGCTCCGGGTCCAGGGTGGAACTCAGCGACATCGCCATAAGCCACGGATCGGCGGTCACGCCGGCGGCCCTCAGGAGCATTTCGATGTGACGGTGCCAGAGCACCGCGGCCGGAACGTCAAAGCGGTTGTAGGCGGACGAGTCAGCAGCCCGGGCCAGTTCCCCGAACTCCAGGACAAACGCGATCCGCTCGGCACCGAAAGCCACCAGCCGATCCAGCGGAGGCGCACCGGGACCAAGGGGCGGGGGGCCGAACATGAACCGCCCCTGGAAGGCGGCCTCGGAGTCGCTGAGCAGCGTCATCATGAGCCCGGCGCGGGAGCCGAAGCGCCGGAAGACAGTGCCTTTGCCCACCCCGGCGCGCTCGGCCAGCCGGTCCATGGTGAGTCCGTCCGCCCCGCACACCTCAATGAGCTCGCGGGCAGCCTTGAGCAGCAGCTCCCGGTTGCGGGCGGCGTCGCTGCGTTCCGCTTCCCCGCCTACTGGCGATCCGGAGCGGATTGGGATGAGGCTCACACGAAGTATTCTAGCCCCGGGCTATTGCGGGACTGCGGTCCGAATAGCAGGGGTGGACGCCCCAAGGGCATCCCGCAAATCCGGCCCGCCAATTCAGTCCGCACTGATTGTTCGCGCGAGCAGACTATCGGGCAACCCGTCCGATTTAAGGAAGTCGCGGAGCGTTGAATCAAGAACCACGGAAACCTCCGGGTCCGCTTCCAGGACATTTTCCGCGACTTTAGCGAGATTCCCGCCATACCCCTCGTGGAGCGGCCGTAATTCCTCCACCAGTCGGTTCGTATTCTGGTTGAGCGTACCGGTCAACGACAGATACCACGTGGCTGCCAGCAGCGGATCAATCTGCTCGGAATTAATGATGTACATGGCATCCCCCCGGTCCGCCGAATGGGACTCTGCGTCATGGAAGAGCTCCGCGGCGGCCTCAGCGTTCCTGCTGGTGTGTGCCTCTATCGTGGACATTCCTTGCTGGTACGGCGTCATTGGATCCATACCGAGCGGTTTTGTGTCCTGGACGGTAAGCCCAAAGACCTGCGTCGACGCCAAGGCCGCAAGAGTCGACATGACCGCGAGCCCCTTGGGACGGCCATACCTTTGCGATTCAAGCCACCGCCCCACGAGGGCTGTCACGGCAATGCAGGCAATTATTGGCAGGAGGAGCTCCACCGCCAACGCCAGCTTCAGCGAGTAGTAATTGACTTTCCCCGCACTGATGATCTGATAAGCCCCGACGGCAATGACGACTGCCAGGCCGACAACGGGGATAACGATAAGCCTGGCCGCAGCAGGCAGCTTTCCCTGCCCGGCGAGGAATTGCTTGAAATTTCCGTGAACCAGCAATATTGACGCCGCCAACGCGACAAGGAACGTGGCAATTTCCACACCGTGCGTGGAACTCGGGACCCGGCCTATGGCCGTCACGACCGTCCCGGTTTCGATTCGGGAAATTTGCAGGCCAACCAGGACCAGGCCCAGGAAGGCGACCGCCGCCGTCGCGCCGTTCCACAACCACCCGCTCCTTGTCCCCTGCCACCGCCGCCGCTGCCGCGACCACGGGAAGGCGGCAAACACGGCCAGCGGTACCACCAGGAGCAGCAGGAGTGCCCACGTATTGGCTATCCCGACAATCGCGGCGGCCGCGGTGGCGAACACGACGGGCCGGGCCAGGAAATCCGCGAAGGACACGGTGATCATCAGGCACGCCAGCAACGCAACACCAACGAGGAAATTTTGGAAAGCATGCAGCGTGGCTATGGACGCGGTGCCGAACGACCACGCTGTGATGGCCAGGACGACGAAGGGCGTGCACATCAGGGGCCGTTCCCTGATCCACGGCAGCGACGTGAGACCTGCCGTCACCATCACTGTTGCACCGACGGCAGCGAGGGAACTCAGCCGGCTGTAGCTGACCAGCTCGATGCCCAGGTACCCGGGTGCATGCCCGACGGCAAGGTCGGCCATCGTGGCGAGTGCCGCATGGAATCCTTGCGGATACTCAATGAAGCTCCAGGGATGGCCGCTCTCCGAGAGGCCGGCCATCGGGATGACGGTGCCGTGGCTTCGGAGCATGTTGAACATGCTGAAATGTGAAGAGTTGTCCCAGCTGGCCAGCAGGAGCCCCAGCGCCTGGGGTCCCGTGAAGACGAGAAAGTATGGCATCAGCGCTGCGGCCCCGAGGGCTGCGGCAGCCACGATCAGGAAGTCTGCCTTGCCCACCGACGGGACGAGTGCGGCCGCCGCGGCTTTGCGGTTTTGGGACCCGACGACCCACATCGCAAGCCCGGATATCAGCCCTCCGAGAAGCAGCTGCCCCCATCCCGGGAAATTCGCGGGGACGGGAATCCACCACAGCAAGGGAACGGCTCCAAAATACAGGCAGCCCAGGACGACTATCCGCTGGGACAATCCGCGGGAGGTTGGCACTGCTATCGCCAGCAGACCTGTCAGCGCCAGGAGCCACCATCCGTGGAAGGGCTGCGCCTGCCCCAGCAGCAGGAACGCTGCCATCATGATCAGCCCGAGCCCGACGCCAAGGCCCCTGCGGGTCCTCATCGGGCTTGGCCGGCGTCGGGCCGAAGGAATTGCATGACGTTCGGCTGTCTCCAAAGGGTGGGGCACCTGGACTCCGTGGGCTAAGCGGGGAACTTGTGGCGGGATGCAGTCCCTTCGGATGCAGACCCTTCCCCAGTGATCATGAACCGCTGCCGCACGAGCGACCGCCCTTGAGTCTAATCCAGCGGCGGAAGAAGAGCGGTTTGGGATGAGGGTCACAAAAGATTCCAGCCGGGTGGGAATAATATGCGGACCGTAGTCCGTTTAGCAGAGTGAAGGCTCCACCAAGCCTCCACAATCAACCAGCCGGCGGACCTCCCCCGGCCAGATACTAGGAGTTCATATGTCCAAGAGCACCGTACTTACCCTGGTCGGCAGCCTGCGCGCCGAATCCACCAACCAGAAGCTCGCCGAAGCCATCCAGCTGAATGCACCCGAGCAGGTTGAGGTTGTCATCCACGAAAGCCTGGGCAACATCCCGTTCTACAACGAGGACATCGACGTCGAAGGCCAGGTTCCGGCCGCCGCCGCAGCCCTGCGCGCCGCCGCCAACGACGCGGACGCCCTGCTCCTGGTCACGCCCGAGCACAACGGAACCGTACCGGCCTCGCTCAAGAACGCCATCGACTGGCTGTCCCGCCCGTTCGGCGCCGGCGCCCTCAGCGGCAAGCCCACCGCCGTGGTCGGCACCGCTTTCGGCCAGTATGGCGGCGTCTGGGCGCAGGACGAAGCCCGCAAGGCCGTAGGCATCGCCGGCGCCGTTGTCCTTGAGGACGCCAAGCTGGCGGTTCCCGGCTCGATGGTCCGTTTCGCCGAAGTCCACCCCAAGGACGACGCCGAAGTTGTCGAACAGATCAAGGGAGTCTTCGACGCCCTGGCCAATGCCAGGACTGCCGCCGAAGCGGCCTGATTCACCGGCTCACCCTTCATTTGCAGGACCGGCATCCATCGGGGATGCCACTCCAGCCCGCGTACAACGCCCCCGGCAGCTGCCGGGGGCGTTGTACGTCACCGTTCCGTGATGGAGCTGACGCAAAACCGTCACTCAGCGCATATTCCGCCCACAGCAGCACCGCCGTAACGTGGAGACGGGGACGTGCGAGAGCTGGAAGTGCGGTGCGTTCATGATGTTCACGCCTGGGACCCGGGCAGCTGCGGCTGCGGCCGCTTGTATGCTTCCGCTGTGGCTTGGATCGTGCTCACTACCGTCAGCACCGTCATCGGAAAGCGCAGCGGTCCTGGCAGCCGGAACTCCAGCTCCCCAGCCGCTGCCGACGCCTGTTCCCGCCACCACCGTCAAGGTCACGCCCCCGGAGTCCGCAGCATCCGGCCCGGCGTCGAGTCCCCGGACGGGCGGCAGCATCGCACCCCAGGCCGGAGGCAACGGCGGGGGCGCCGCGACCGTTGACGGCTCCGTCAGCGGAAACCTTCTGCCCGGCGCAACGGCTTCAGGCAGCGCGGCCTCGGGCAGCTCCGGCGCGGGAACCCTGACGGCGCCGGAGGCGACGGCCGCGGGCGGTCACGCGGCACTGCCCGGCGAGCTACCCGGCGGTACGCCTGTGTACTTCGTGGCACTGGACGACGGCGGCAGTACCGGAGTGCGGTTCGGCTGCAACGACAGCCTGGTGGCCGTCTTCCACAGCCCCGCGGCGGCGGCCGAACCCCTCCGGACCTCCCTCACGATCCTGCTGGGCGGCAGCGTCGCCCCGGCCGGGCTGTACAACTCCCTGGACAGCTCAGACCTGGAGTACGTCTCCGCCTACTTCGACGGCACCACCGTGGTGGTGAACCTGGCCGGCACGGTTCGGCCGGGGGGCATCTGCGACATCCCCCGCCTGGAAGCCCAGCTCACGCACACGGCCGTCTCCGCCGTCGGAGCGTCGCGGGCAGAGATCTACGTGGACGGGCGGCGGCTGGCAGACGTCCTGAGCCTGCGGTGACGGGGCGGCCCGCCCCGCAGGCCGCCCCGCAGGCCGACCTGCAGGCCGAACTGCAGGCCGGCTCGCGGACCGACGAAGCACGTCAGTCCCGCCGGAACAGTTGGTCCATTGCCGCGTGGCTGCGGGCGCCGGCCAGTTCGGACCAGTTGCCGTCCCCGAGCACGTCTTCGGCCACCCGGGACACTGTGGCATAGGCAGCCTTCGCGGTGTTCCCGCCGATGCTGATCCGGCGGACGCCGGCGTCATGCAGCTCCCCCACGGAGGGCGCGCCCAGTCCGGCCAGCGCGTTCAAGGGCGCGGCAATCCGGCGGGACAGATCGTGGAGCACGTGCAGGTCCAGCACGCCGGGGACGAATATTCCGTCAGCCCCCGCAGCCAGGTACGCGTCCGCGCGGCGGACGGTTTCCGCAAAAGCAGTATCCGGAAACCCGCCGGACAGGTAGGTGTCGGTGCGCGCATTGATGAACAGGTCAACACCAGCTTCCTCCGCCGTGCGGCGGACGACGGCGATGCGACGGGCCTGTTCTTCAACATCCGTTAGCGGCTCCTCGCCGGAGTCCTCGAAATTCACGCCAACCGCGCCGGCGGCCAGGACCTTGCGGACGGTTTCCCGAAGCTCCCCGTCATCAAACGCGCCGTCGACGTTCGCATAACCGGTCTCAATGTCCGCCGTCACAGGGAGCGGCGTGGATGCCGCGATCCGGCTCAGTGCAGCGATGGCGAGTTCTCGCGGCAGGTGATTTCCGTCCGGAAAGCCGAGGCTCCACGACAGGGCCGAACTGGACGTCGCCAGCGCCGCCGCCCCCGCCTCCTCAACGAGCCGGGCCGACGCCACATCCCAGACGTTCACCAGGACCAGCGGCGCCGCGTCCGCGTGAAGTGCGTGGAAGGCCGCGGCCAGGGGTCGGAGGTGGCTGTGCGTAGTCATGGGTCTATTCCATGCCCTCTGCAGCCCAAGGTAAAGCAATTGCCATCCGCGCCGGTGCGGCGCGCCCCACTTCCCGTGAACAAACGTTGCCTGATTGACAACATGTAGCTGTATCCTGTGAGTGTGACCCACGAAACACTTGATGCCGCGGCAGAAGTCCTGCCGGCCGAAGCAATTGACGCAATCGAACGCGCGGCAACGTCCGCCCACCGCCACGATGAACTTTTCTCGGAGCGCGCAGCCAACATCAAGCAGTCCGCAGTCCGCGACGTCTTTGACATCTCGCTGCGCCCGGGCCTCGTTTCGTTGGCCGGCGGCAGCCCCTATCTGCAGTCCCTACCCCTGGAACGGCTTGGCCAGACGGCCGCGAAGATCATTGCCGAACAGGGCATGACGGCACTCCAGTACGGGAGCGGCCAGGGCACCGAAGAACTCCGCACCCAGATCTGCGAGGTGATGGCGGCAGAGGGAATCCTCGATGCGGACCCCCGGAACGTCGTAATCACCGCCGGTTCCCAGTCAGCCCAGGACGTGGCCACCAAGGTGTTCTGCAATCCGGGCGACGTGGTGCTGGTGGAGGACCCCACCTATGTGGGCGCCCTCAACACGTTCGAGGCCTACCAGGTGGAGGTGGCCCCCGTTCCCATGGATGAGCACGGCTTGGTGCCCGATCTCCTGGAAGCCCGGATCGCCGCCCTGCAGACTGCCGGCAAGAACATCAAGTTCCTGTACACCATCCCCAACTTCAACAACCCCTCCGGCATCACCATGGCCGAGGACCGGCGGCAGGAAATCGTCGATATATGCCGTAAAGCGAATATTCTGGTCCTGGAGGACAACCCCTACGGGCTGCTGCGCTTTGCCGGCAAACCACTGGCTCCGTTGCGCGCAGCCAACCCCGACGACGTCATCTACATGGGCTCCTTTTCGAAGATCTTCGCCCCCGGCCTGAGGATCGGCTGGGCCCTGGTGCCGGCACACCTCCAGCGCCGCTACTACCTGGCCTCCGAAGCCGTGACTCTGTGCCCGTCCACGCTGAACCAGATGCTGGTCTCGGCCTACCTGCGGGACTACGACTGGAAAGGGCAGATCGAAACGTACCGCGGGCTTTACGCCGAGCGCTGCCAGGCCATGCTCGCCGCCCTGGCGGAGTACATGCCGGAGGGGCTGAGCTGGACCCGGCCCGAGGGCGGCTTCTTCGTCTGGGTGACGCTGCCCGAAGGCGTGGACACGTATCCGCTGCTGCGGAAGGCAATCGACGCGGGCGTGGTGTTCATCCCGGGCGCGGCGTTTACGCACTCGGACGAACCGTCCAACAAGCTGCGCCTCGCCTTCAGCGCCGTTCCCCCCGAAGCCATCGCCGAGGGAGTGCGGAGGCTCGCTCCGGTACTGCGGGACGCCATTGCCGCCCTGTAGCCTGAGTCATTGCTGCACGGCGCTGGGCATATTTCACTAGGCTGGTTTCACAAGGCTGACTTTTACAAGGCTGGCCGATCCCTAAGGAGCAGAAGCATGACCGGAATTATTGTTGTCGGCGTTGACGGCAGCGAGACTGCAATGCGGGCCGCGGAAACAGCGCAGGGCCTGGCCGTGTCCCTCGGGGCGACACTCCACGTCGTCACTGCGTTCGACAGTGACCGCACAGAGGTCTACGGGAGCGGAAGTGACCGCTGGATAGTCTCCGATGCCGGGGAAGCCGAGAAAGTGGCCAAGGACGTTGCATCGCGGCTGCGTTCGGAAGGCCTGAAGGTCACCTATTCCTCGGCCCGGGGCAAGCCGGCGGAAGCCCTCATCAAAGAAGCCGAGCGTTTCGACGCCCAAATGATCGTGGTGGGCAATCGCCGTATGCGCGGGCTCGGCCGGGTCCTGGGCAGCGTTGCCAACAGCGTGGCGCACAACGCCCCGTGCGATGTCTACATCGCCAAGACGGACGTCGCCGACTAGGGCGTGCCCCCTATACCCGGGTTTAACCCGGGTATAGGGTCGGGCGGTATGGCACTGCGACTTGTTCAGGTGAATTTCAAGGCTCGGGATGACTCGGCCCTCGGCCGGTTTTGGGCTGAAGCGCTCGGCTGGGGTGTGTCCAGCGAGGGACCCGGGGTGACCAATGTTGAACCTTTGGATTTCGATTGGCCGGACCCCACCGCCGTGTGCATCGACGTCGTCACCGTCCCGGACCCCGAAACAGTGAAATACCGTGCGCACCTCGACCTGGCCACCACCTCTGTGGCCCATCAGGCGGAGCTGGTGGCGCGTCTGCTGGAGCTTGGTGCAACGCCCGCAGACGTGGGCCAGGGTGAGGTGCCGTGGAAGGTCCTGGCCGACCCGGAGGGCAATGTGTTCTGCGTGCTGGAGCCGCGCCCGATCTACCGGGATACCGGGCCGATCGCCACGGTGGTGGTCAACTGCGCGGATCCGCGGGCCATGGCCCGGTTCTGGAGCGAGGCTACGGACTGGACCCTGCACGAGGTGAACGACGATCACGCGAGGCTGCGTTCGGCAAAGGGTGTCGGACCGTATCTTGAATTGCTCCGCACGTCCGGCGTGGAGACCGCGTGGAACCGTGTCCATCTCGACCTGATGCCGTACCCCGGTGATGACCAAGCGGCAGAGGTGGCCCGGCTGCGGGCTCTGGGCGCCACTGAGGCCGACGTCGGCCAGGGCGATGTGCCATGGGTGTGCCTCGCCGACCCTGAAGGCAACGAGTTCTGCGTCCTCACCCCGCGCTGACGCCGCGCATCCGGGAGATACGCCCTAACCGTTCCTCAGAAGCCTGCGCAGGATCTTCCCCGAGGAGGACTTGGGCACGGCCTCGATGAACTCCACCCGCCGGACCTTCTTGAAAGGCGCCACTTTGGCGGCGACAAAGTCGATTACGGCCGCTTCATCGAGCGCCTGCCCGTGCTCTCCCGGCTGCCGCACAACGAACGCCAGAGGCACTTCCTGGCCGTCGGCGTCGGGCGTTCCGATCACCGCGGCGTCCGCAATGCCCGGGTGCGTCAGCAGCAGGGCTTCGAGTTCAGCCGGGGCGATCTGGTAGCCCTTGTATTTGATGAGTTCCTTGAGCCGGTCCACAATCGTCACGACGCCGTCGGCCCGGACCGTCGCAATGTCGCCGGTGTGCAGGAAGCCGTCCGCGTCCAGCGTGTCCGCCGTTTCCTCCGGGCGGTTGAGGTAGCCAAGCATGACGTTCGGCCCCCGGCACAGCAGGTGGCCGGGCGCGCTGGTGCCCTCCGCCGGAATTTCGATGTCCTCACCGGTGGCAGGGTCCACCAGGCGGCAGGCCATGTTGGGCACCGTGAAGCCCACCGAGCTCACCGGAACGTCCGTGGCGTCCGCCGGGATCAGGTGCGACACCGGGCTCATCTCCGTCATTCCGTACCCCTGCAGCACACGGCACTGCAGCCGTTCGGCGAGGGCCGCACCGAGTTCACCGTCCAGGGGCGCGGCGCCGGACAGTGTGGTGTGCACCGAGCCGAGATCGTACTCGGCAACGAGCGGGTGCTTGGTCAATGCCACGGCCACCGGCGGGGCGATGAACAGGTAGGTGCACTTGTGGTCCTGGATCATGCGCAGGAACTCGGCGAGCTCGAACCTGGGCATGGTGACCAGGCAGGCCCGTTCCCGCAGGGCAATATTCAGCAGGACGGTCAGGCCGTAGATGTGAAAAAACGGCAGCAGGGCGAGCAGCCGGTCCTGGCGCCGCACGTTCAGCAACCCGCGGGACTGCTCCACATTGGCCACGAGGTTCCGGTGGCTCAGCTTCACGCCTTTCGGCCGCCCTGTGGTTCCGGACGAGTACGGCAGCACCGCCACGTGGGTTGTCGGGTCAAAGGAAACGCTCGGGGCCGGCGCGCCGGCGGTGAGCAGGTCCTTGAGCGACGGGTGCCCCGCGGCGCCGTCGAGCACCACCAGCCGGTCTGCCGGGATTCCGGCACGCTCGGCGGCTTCCGCGGCTCCCGGGAGCAGTGCCGAGACAGTAAACAGCCAGGTGGCCCCGGCATCCTGGAGCTGAAGTGTCAGTTCATCGGCGGTGTAGAGCGAGTTGACGGTGGTGATGGCGGCGCCGGCCCGGAGCAGTCCGTGGAAGACCGCAGCGAACGCGGGAATGTTGGGGCAGAGCATCGCGGCAACCCCGTGCGGTCCCAGTCCGAGTGCTGACACCGCACCCGCCACGGCGTCGATCTGCGCAACCAACTGGCGGTAGGTGGTCTCCGCCCCGCTGACCCCGTCCACGACGGCGGGCCGGTCCAGGTCCGCTTCGGTGAGGCCGTCAAAAAGGTACTGGTAAATGCTTTGGTCCGGGATGACCACGTCCGGGAAGGGGCTCGAAAACACGCAACATCTCCTTTGATCCGCTCCAGCAGCTGGCGGCAATTGACGGCGGCAGCTGGTGCAACTCTAGTTCGGCATGTCAAGCATTTGGCGCCCCCGGCTTGACGGGCATCACGCCCCCGGGTAAGGAGCCTCACCCCGTTTTCGGCGGAATGGCGCGGTTTTCGCCGGTAAAATTGAGGGGTACTCGATGATGCGGACATCCGAGTACCGACGACTTCAGGGGAACATTATGCTTACGCTTCAGCGGCGCCAGCTCGTAGGCCACGACATCCTTCTTGCCCGCCACGGCAACCACATCAGCACCATGCGCGTGGACCGCGCCAATGACCGGGTGATCGCGTTCCTCGACGACGGGTCCACGGACAGCGCCCCCAACCTCATCACGCCCGGCCTGAACCTGCCGGAGACCGTCCGGAGCGTCATGCGTGATGACTGGAAATTCTTCGCAGTGGTGACGGCCTGCCTGACCGGCTTTTCCGGTGCGATGATCGCAGCGGCTGTGGGCCTCAGCGGCATGTCCTCTGATCCTGCACTGGCGCAGCTGCTCGCGACATACCCTGCCTACTAGGCCGCTCCGGCAGACCAGCTTCCTCAACTAACGCAAAGGAACCCAGCCGCTGAATTCCAGCGGCTGGGTTCCTTTTTGCTTGGCCGCCCCAATGAGGCAGGTCCTCACTTCTTGGCCTAGTCCAGCAGGAGGGCAGGCTCCTCGAGGATGGCGGCGACGTCGGCCATAAAGCGTGCCGAGAGGTCACCGTCCACCACGCGGTGGTCGAACGAGCCGCCCAGGGTAGTGATCCAGCGGGGAATGACTTCGCCGTCCAGGACCCAAGGCTTCTGCTTGATGGTGCCGAAAGCCACGATGGCCACTTCGCCGGGGTTGATGATCGGAGTACCCGTGTCGATGCCCAGTGCTCCGATATTGGTGACTGTGAGGGTGCCGCCCTGCATCTGGGCAGGCTGCGTCTTCCCGGCCCGCGCCGTCGTGGCAAGGTCGTTGAGTGCCAGGGCCAGTTCCTTGAGGGAAAGGTCCTGGGCGTTCTTGATGTTCGGAACCATCAGACCGCGGGGGGTGGCCGCCGCGATGCCCAGGTTCATGAAGTGCTTGACATGGATCTCCGCGGTATCGGTGCCGTCGGCGTTGTCCACCCACGTGGCGTTGACGCTCGGGTTGCGGGCGGCCGCCCAGATTACGGCTTTGGCCAGGATCAGCAGCGGGGAAACCTTGATGCCCTCGAAGTCGCGGGACACCTTGAGCCGCTTGACGAACTCCATGGTGCGGCTGGCGTCGACGTCCACGAAGATGCTGACGTGCGGGGCGGCGAACGCGGACTCCACCATGGCCTTGGCCGTGGCTTTGCGGACACCCTTGACGGGAATCCGCTCGATGCGCTGGTCCTGCGGCCGTCCGGACTTGCCCCAGAACGTGTCCGCCTTGTCCACTTCGGCGTCGCGCTGGGCCTGGTAGCTCACCAGGTCCTCACGGGTGACCTCGCCCCGTGCGCCCGTGGCTACGACGTCGGCCAGGTCGATCCCGAGGTCCCGGGCGATTTTGCGCACAGGAGGCTTCGCGAGGACACGGTTCACGAGGCCGCTGATGGTGCCGCCGAGGGTCGGGCGCGCAGCGCCTTCGTCGGTGGCTGCCGCAGCATCGGGGCCGGACGGCGCACCGGCGTTGATCCAGATGCCCTGGGCCTCGACCGGTTCGGCCACCGGGACGGGCGCGGCCACCGGCGACGGCGCTGCGGCTGGCACGGGGGTTACGACGGCGGCCGGCGAGGCTTTGCGCGGGCGGCGCTTGACGGCGTCGGCCTTGGGACCGGAGCCCACCAGCGGGCCGGCGGCACTGCCGGCAGCTGCTGGCGCCTCGGCGTCGTCCTCTTGAAGGTTTCCGTACATTGGTGCGTCAGCGGGAAGTGCGTCAGCGACCGGAGACACCGGCACCGCAGGTGCCGGGACATCCGCCGGCGTGGGGTCGCCGGAAACGGCGTCGCTCACGCTGATGATCGGGGTGCCGACGTCGACGGTTACGCCCACCGGCACGAGAAGCTCCGTGACCGTGCCGGCAAACGGCGACGGCAGCTCCACGAGGGACTTGGCCGTTTCGATCTCGCACAGGATGTCGTTGATCGCGACGGTGTCACCGGGCTTGACGTTCCAGGACACGATCTCGGCCTCGGTGAGTCCCTCGCCCACGTCGGGGAGGTTGAACTTGTTCACAGTCATGGGGTCCTCGGTTTGGAAGGCGTCATCAGTAGGCAGTCGTCAGTAGGCGAGGGCGCGGTCCAGCGCCTCCAGGATGCGGTCGATGTCCGGCAGGTAGTCCTCTTCCACCTTGGCCACGGGGTAGGGCATGTGGAAGCCGCCCACGCGGATCACCGGGGCCTCGAGGGACAGGAAAGCCCGCTCGCTGATCCGCGCCGCGATTTCCCCGCCGATGCCGCCGAAGGTGGGCGCCTCGTGGGCAACTATCAGCCGGCCGGTCTTTTGAACGGACCGGGTGACGGTGTCGAAGTCGATCGGCGAGATGGACCGCAGATCGATGACTTCCACGCTGTGGCCGTCCTGGGCCGCGGCATTGGCAGCTGCCAGCGCCACCGGAACAAGCGGACCGTAGGCGACCACCGTGGCGTCTGTACCCTCGCGCAGCACATGTGCCTTAAAGGGATCTTCCGCGCGCCCCGGTGCCTCGACGTCCACGTCGCCCTTGAGCCAGTAGCGGCGCTTGGGTTCGAAAACGATGATCGGGTCCTGGCATTCGACGGCCTGCTGGATCATCCAGTAGGCGTCGTGCGGGTTGGACGGGGTGATGATGCGCAGCCCCGCGGTGTGCGCGAACAGCGCCTCGGGGGATTCGGAGTGGTGCTCTACCGAACCGATTCCGCCGCCGTACGGAATACGGATGACAACGGGAACCGTGAGGTTGCCGTTGCTGCGGGCATGCATCTTGGCCAGCTGTGTGGTGATCTGGTTGAACCCGGGAAAAACGAAGCCGTCGAACTGGATTTCGCAGACCGGGCTGTAGCCGCGCAGGGCCAGTCCGATCGCCGTGCCGATGATGCCGGATTCAGCCAGCGGGGTGTCCACAACGCGGTCGGGCCCGAACTCAGCGATCAGCCCGTCCGTGACGCGGTACACGCCGCCGAGCGGGCCGATGTCCTCGCCCATCAGCAGCGACTTGGGGTTGTTGGTCAGGGCGGCGCGAAGGCCTTCGTTGATGGCCTTGGCAATGGTCATGGTGGTCATCAGTTGGCCGCCTCTCCTGCTGCCGCTTCGGAACCGGCACCGTCTTCGAATCCGGCGCTGTACTGCTCGAACCAGGCCAGTTCCTCCGCCACGAGCGGGTGCGGCTCCACGTACGTGTTGGCGAACGCCGACCGGATGTCCGGCGTTTCGAGGTCATGGGTGGTGCGCCTGACATACGCGGCAAGTTCGTCGCCGTCGGCCTTGACCTTGGCAAAGTAGTCGTCGTCGGCAAGCCCCGCCGAGCGCAGGTACTTTTCCAGCCTGGCCAGCGGATCCTTCGCCCGCCAGGCATCCTCCTCGGCGGACTGGCGGTACTTCGTGGGATCGTCCGCGGTGGTGTGGGCACCCACACGGTAGGTAAAGGCCTCGATGAGCACCGGTCCGTTCCCCTGCCGGGCATGGTCCAGCGCCCACTCCGTCACGGCGTGCACGGCGATGACGTCGTTGCCGTCCACGCGGATGCCCGGGAAGCCGTAGCCCTTGGCACGGTTCGACAACGGAATGCGGGTCTGCACGGTGCTGGGCACCGAGATGGCCCAGTGGTTGTTCTGGCAGAAAAAGACCACCGGGGCCTTGTACGAGGACGCGAAAACCATGGATTCGTGCACGTCGCCCTCGGAGCTGGCACCGTCCCCGTAGTACGCGATCACTGCGGCGGGAGGTTCCGTGCCCGCGGGATCCGACGACGCCGCGAGTTGCTGGTCCCGCTGGATTCCCATGGCGTAGCCCACCGCGTGGAGGGTCTGGGCGGCCAGGACCAGGGTGTACAGGTGGAAGTTCGTGTCCTTGGGGTTCCAGCCTCCGTTGGACACTCCGCGGAACTGGCGGAGCAGCTCGGCCAGGTCAACGTTGCGGGTGAGGGCGACGCCGTGTTCACGGTAGGTGGGGAAAATGTAGTCCTGCGGCTGGCTGGCCCGGCCTGAACCGATCTGGGCGGCTTCCTGGCCGGTGAGCGGCACCCAGAGCGCCAGCTGGCCCTGCCGCTGCAGCGCGGTGGCCTCCTGGTCGAAGCGCCGGATGGCTGCCATGTCGGCGTAGAATCCCCGCAGCTTTTCGGCGTCGAGGCGGTTGGCATATTCTGAAAACACCGAGTCCTCGCCCAAAGTGCCATCGGGCCCCAGGAGCTGGACCATGGGTGCCGCGGGCTCACCCAGAACGGCCTCGGCTTCCGCCTCGAGCTGGTCGTCTACCCCGGTTCCGTCGAACTCGGTAGCGGGCAGATGTGTGGCGCCCATACCGTCTCCTCGCTTGCCGCACTAAGTGCATCGCAATATCGCTGGGATATATGCTGGATCGGGAATACATTCCTGGTCCGGCATATATTTTGGCTTACTGTCCCTTACTTTATCCGCAGTAGGCGGAGCCCGGGCGTTATGTTAAGCGCTAGGAACGCCGTGGCGGCTTTGTATAGTTCGCACAGAGTTCGAGGAAGCGGGTGTTCGCTTCCACCTCGCCGATGCTCACCCGCACGCCCTCGTTGCCGAAAGCCCGGACCGATAAGGCCTGCTCTCCCGCCAGTGCTGCGAACTCCGCACTGTTTTCACCCAGATCGAGCCACACGAAGTTGCCCTGGGCGTCCGGCACGAACCAGCCGAGGCCGCGCAGTCCGGCCGTGACACGGTCGCGTTCGTCCACCAGGCTTTGTACCCTTTCTACAACCTGGCTGAAGTTCTGCAGCGATGTGATGGCTGCCCGCTCGGCGATCTGGGATACGGCGAACGGCGTGGCGGCCACGCGCAGATGCTGTGTGAGGTCCGGGTTGGAGATGCTGTACCCCACGCGCAGGCCAGCCAGCCCGTGCGCCTTGGAGAAGGTCCGCAGGACCACCACATTGGGGTGTTTGCGGTACATCTCGATGCCGTCCACGGCGTCCCGGGCCCGCACGAACTCCTGGTAGGCCTCGTCGATGACAATGACGACGTCCGACGGGACCTGGCGAATGAACCGTTCGGTTTCTTTCTTTTCCAGGATGGGACCGGTGGGGTTGTTGGGTGTGCACAGAAGGATGACTTTGGTCCGCGCCGTCACGGCGGCCGCCATGGCCTCCAGATCGTGGCGGCCGTCGGCGGTCAGCGGGATCCTGACGCTCTCAGCCCCGGCAAGCCCGACGCAGATGGGGTAAGCCTCAAAGGACCGCCAGGCGTAGATGACTTCGTCGGCCTTGCCGTCGTCGTTCTGGCCGGCGAAGGTCATCAACAGCTGGTTGAGGGCGCCGAGGCTTCCTGCGCCGGTGACGATGTCCTCGGCCGGAACGTTCAGGAACTCCGCGAGCGCCCCGCGGAGCTTGCTGCTGAGGGGATCCGGGTAGCGGTTGAAGTCCGTCTGGTCCGCGATGGCCTGCAGCACTGCAGGGATGGGCGGAAGCGGGTTCTCGTTGGAGGAGAGTTTGTAGCTCTCGAGGCCCTCCACGGCCGCAGGAGGCTTGCCGGCGGCGTAACGGGGAAGCCGGTCCACCACCGGGCGCGGCCTGATTCCCCCCGCGGTGTTCTCTGGTGAAGTCATGCCAACTAGCCTACTTCTCCGTCCCTGCCGGTTTCCTCCGCTGTATGAAAGCATGGGGCCATGTTTTCTTTCATCGTGCGTGTTCTCATTAACGGCTTGGCTCTCTGGATTGCGAGCTGGATCCTGCCCGGCTTGGACATCTCCACCACCGCGACGACGGAAGCAGTGGCGCAGGGCGGCGTCACGCAGGGAACCGACCCGCTGGGCGTGGTCCTTGCCTACCTCTTTATCGGCCTGATCTTCGGCTTGGTCAACGCACTGGTCCGGCCGGTCGTGAGCCTGCTGTCCCTGCCGATCACCATCCTGACGCTGGGGCTTTTTACGATCGTTATCAACGCTGCCATGCTGTACCTGACGTCCTGGCTGAGCAGCTACACCCCTGTCCACTTCACCATCGATTCGTTCTTCTGGACCGCCGTCCTGGCAGCCATCATCATCACTGTGGTTTCCCTCGTGGCAGGCAAGATCACAGGAGTCCGGCGCTAAAACCGGCTAGCGTGCCACCCATTTGGCCGCGCCCGAAGGCGGCGGACCCGGCTTGCTGGCGGGCGTAGCGACGGGCTCACGGTTGAGCGCGAAGCGGGTGGAGGTGCCTGCACCTCCCGCGCCCAGGACACCGGCCAGGACCGCCGTGTTTGCTGCCAGGGAGGGATCTTCACTCGCGGAAACTGCCTTGGCCGCTGCCTCGTAGTTGGCAAGTTTGTGGCCGGGTCCAAGCCCGGGATCCTCGCCCGGCGGAGTGACCGCCCTGCCGGTCAGCGTGACCGTTACCCTGTCCCGGGTGTCCGGATTGGCAGTCCCGTCGCTGCCGGGAACCCAGTCTTGGCGGTGTTCCAGGTGGAGCGACGTGATTCCAGGCTGCGGCGTAATTCCGCCGACCGGCGATCCCGCCGTCAGGACGTACTTGAGGTCGAATTCGGCCAGGAACGCCCTGTTGCTGCTGAGGTTCATGGCGTGCGCGCCGCCCTGGCTGTAGCCCACAGCCACAACCTGATCCCCCTTAACGGCGCCGGCCTGGTGCAACGCCGACAGCACGGCCGCATTCACGTATTCCGAGCCGTACCCCAGCGCCTCCGCAATCCCCGCCTCATCCAGCGGGTTGCCGCCCCCGGGAGACCCGCCGGGCTGGGTGCCTGGAATGATGACAACGAACGCCCTGCGGCCGCCGTTCTCCACCTGGACGACCTCGATCCTTCCGTGGCCGTCAGCGTCCAGCTCACGGAGCCTGGCGAGGAGGCCGGCGGGCGAGGTGTCCACGGCGACGTCGCGCGTGAGTTCCTCGACGGCGGTGACCGGCCGGGGTTTCAGCATGGGAAAGGAGCCCTCCGCAAGCCGGCGGATCAGCGGGCCGATGGCCGAAAACTCCCGGCCGGCGGCCATTTCGGCCGCCAAAGCAAGTGAAAGTTCCTTGGGGGCAATGCCCAGCGCCAATCCGAGTGACAAGGGAGGCGCCAGAGCCTCGGCGGCGTCCCGGCTCAGGAAGTTGGATTGGGTCAGATCCACGAACAACAGTGGCAGGAAGGCCCAGCCGTCCTCGGGCTGGGGGACTCCTGATGCCGCACGCACCTCCGCTTCCTCGTAGTCGCGGCGGCTCGCCCGGACCTGGCTGCTGAGGTGCTGCAGCTCTTCCCTGACGGCGCGGACCGACTGGCCGCCTTCACCGACGGCGATGAGTGCCGCGGTGCCGCTGGGCCGCGGTTCGTACTGGTAGGGACAAAGCTCTTCCCAGATCCGCCGGACACCGATCTCAATCGCGGCGAGCTCGTCGGCCAGGCCCTCCAGTTCAGCCGCACCTGCGATGAGCTCCTCCAACTGAAAACGGATGCCGCCGACGCCGCCGCGGATCCGCATGTCCCCGTCCGTTGCCGGCTCCAGCGGAGCCAGCGGTCCGCCGCTTCCCGAGGGTGTTGCCTCGGCCATCAGAAACCGCCTCCGGGCGTCCGCTGGGAGGAGACCGGGACCTGCTGTGAGTGGCGGAGTACGGCTTCGGAGGCCGCCAGCAGCCGCTCCCTTGCGCGACCCAGCGCGGCTGCCTGCAACGAGATGGCGGTGCGGTACGCCTGCCCGGCGGGCGACTGCCACTCCGCCATCTGCACGCGCCGGAACCTGAGCATCGAGGCGTCGAGGCTGTGGGCGAAGTCAGCAACCCGCCAGGCCAGTTGCTGCACTTCGAAGCTCCGTGAGCCACACGCACTGGCATCCGCCGCAGTGATGCTGCCGCTCATTTCCATTCCCCCCCTGTTCATTGCCGTTCACCTGGCTGTCCGTTCCGGATTTCCGGTGATCCCGACGCTACGGAACGCTGATGCGGACCGGAACTGCCGGCGTCGGCCATGTGGATAATCCGGACACCGCGCTCACCGGCAGTGCCGGGGAGGGGAAGTCACACGGACACTG
Organism: Arthrobacter sp. P4_H3; assembly: GCF_056400885.1. NCBI lineage: Bacteria > Bacillati > Actinomycetota > Actinomycetes > Micrococcales > Micrococcaceae > Arthrobacter > Arthrobacter sp. P4_H3. The sequence continues at coordinate 81,517 of NZ_JBFUKK010000006.1, read as the reverse complement.
CGCTTAAGGGGCGGCGCGACTTCGTGAAAGAATCAGGACATGCCTGAAACTGCCGCCACAGCTGACACCCGTACGCCTTCCGGACGCCTGGCCCTTGCCGCCTCTCCGGACCAGATTGCCCTTGGCCCGCTGGACGGACGCTACCAGTCCGCCGTCGCGCCCCTGGTGGACTACCTGTCCGAGGCGGCCCTCAACCGGGACCGCGTGGCCGTGGAAGTTGAATGGCTTATCCACCTGACCGGCAACAACGTGCTGCCGGGCGCGGGCCCCCTGACAACGGAGCAGCAGGATCAGCTTCGCGCCATCGTGACTGAGTTCGACTCCGCATCGGTCTCCGAGCTGGCCGAAATCGAGGCCGTGACGGTGCACGACGTGAAGGCCGTGGAGTACTACATCGGCCGCAGGCTGCCGGCGATTGGCATTGAACGGCTGACGGCCATGGTGCACTTCGGGTGCACGTCGGAAGACATCAACAACCTCTCGTACGCCCTGGGCGTCAAGGGTGCTGTGGAGGACGTGTGGCTGCCCGCCGCCAGGGCGCTGGTGGCCCAGATCAGCAAGATGGCCGATGACAACCGCGGTGTTCCCATGCTGTCCCGCACGCACGGCCAGCCCGCCACGCCCACCACGCTGGGCAAGGAACTGGCCGTCATCGCGCACCGCCTGACCCGCCAGCTGGACCGGATCGCGAAGACCGAATACCTGGGCAAGATCAACGGCGCCACCGGCACCTATGCCGCCCACGTGGCCTCCGTGCCGGGCGCCGACTGGCAGCAGGTCGCGAAGTCGTTCGTCGAGGGACTGGGCCTGACCTGGAACCCGCTGACCACCCAGATCGAAAGCCACGACTGGCAGGCCGAGCTGTACGCCGACGTCGCGCGCTTCAACCGGATCCTGCACAACGTATGCACGGACATCTGGAGCTACATCTCCATCGGCTACTTCGCCCAGATCCCGGTGGCAGGCGCCACCGGCTCCTCCACCATGCCGCACAAGGTCAACCCGATCCGCTTCGAAAACGCCGAGGCCAACCTGGAAATCTCCTCCGGGCTGCTGGACGTCCTGGGATCCACCCTGGTCACGTCCCGCTGGCAGCGCGACCTCACCGACTCGTCCTCGCAGCGCAACATCGGCGTGGCCTTCGGCCACTCCCTGCTGGCCATCTCCAACGTCGTCAAGGGCCTGGAGCGGCTGGATGTGGCCGAGGACGTCCTGGCCGGCGACCTCGACACCAACTGGGAGGTACTCGGTGAGGCCATCCAGATGGTGATGCGCGCCGAGGCGATCGCCGGCGTCGAAGGCATGGAAAACCCCTATGAACGGCTCAAGGACCTGACCCGCGGGCAGCGCGTGGATGCCGCCCGGATGCAGGAATTCGTGCTGGGCCTGGGCCTCTCCGCGGACGCCGAAGCACGGCTGCTTGCCCTGACCCCGGGGAAGTACACCGGCATCGCGGACCAGTTGGTGGACCACCTGAAATGAGGCTCCTGCTCATCCGGCACGGCCAGACGCCCGGCAACGTCCTGGGCCAGCTGGACACAGCGCACCCGGGGCCCGGGCTGACGGAACTCGGCGAGCGGCAGGCTGAGGCACTGTCCCGCGCCCTGGCGAACGAGCGGATCCACGCCCTCTACGCTTCCACGCTGATCCGGACGCAGTTCACGGCCGCACCCCTCGCCCGGGTGCACGGGCTGGAAACCGAAGTGCTCCAGGGCATTCACGAGATCGAAGCCGGGGCGCTGGAGAAGCTGACCGACAACGAATCGCACAAGCGCTACCTGGGCACTATCTTCTCCTGGGCCGACGGCGAGCTGGACCGCCGCCTGCCCGCCGGGCCCAGCGGCCGGGACTTCTTCGGTCGCTACGACGCCGCGATCGCCGATATAGCGGCACGGGCAAACGGAGCGGGCAAGTCCGGATCCGTAGCCGTGGTCAGCCACGGCGCAGCCATCCGCGTGTGGGCCGGCCTGAGGGCCAGCAACATCGAACCCGGCTTTGCGGTCAGGCACGCGCTGGACAATACGGGAATCGTCGCACTGGACGGCGACCCCGATAACGGCTGGGAGCTCATCCACTGGGACGACAGTCCCGTGGGCGGCCTGGCGCTGGCAGACCCCACCGCTGAAGATCCCACGGGCAGCCCGGCCTAGCGGCGGCAACCCACGCCACTAACCGGCACTGGACTGCTCCCCTGAACCCGGCGATGATGAAAGCAGGCGTGGGGACAGGATGGTCGGCCGCGGCATGCGGTTGCTCCCCGCGCGGTGGAGGCGCAGTGGCATGTCACACAGATCGGTACACCCGGAGCATGCACCCGCCAGCCTCCACGGCTTCGAAGAACAATTCCTCTCGGCCTACTACGAGCACGTAGCGCCGGAGGACCTCCAGGGATACAGCCCCGAAAACCTGGAGCAGAGGGCCCGGCAGCATGCGGAACTGGCAGACGGCCGCCCGGCAGGCACGGCGGCCGTCGACGTCCTGAACGAAAGCGACGCCAGCGTCCTGCTGGTGGTTGCCGACGCCATGCCGCACCTGCTCCATTCGCTCACTGCCGAACTGACCCGGCAAAACGAAGCCATCCGGCTGCTGGTCCACCCCACCTTCCTGGTGCGCCGGGACCCACAGACGGACCGGCTGCTGGAGGTGCGGCATGGGTCCCCGCCATCCGGTGCGGCGGTCGGAATCGTGGCTGCGGCGGTCACGGCAGGTCAGGCCGGCGCTCCAGGAACCGCCCAGGACCCTCCCGGGTGGCTGTCGGAAACCTGGGTGGCGGCGGAGATCGGACGTTTGCCCGGGTCGCGGGCCATCGCGGAGCTCATGAACAATGTGCGGCGGGTCCTGGCTGACGTGCAGGTGGTCGCCGATGACACTCCAGCCATCCACTCCCGCCTCGCGCGGGCGATCGTCTCGCTGGACCGGTTGCCTGCCGGCTCGGCTCCGACTGCGGAGCAGCTCGGGGAGCTCCTGGGCTGGCTGGACCGCGGAAACTTCATGTTTTTGGGGTACAGCGAGTATGAATACCCGACGACGGGCGGCCCGGAGAGCGTAAAGCTGCGGCCCGGCTCGGGGCTTGGCCTGCTCAGGGACGGCCGGCCGGAAGCCCGCCAGCCGGTCACCGGGCTTCCGCATTCGCAGGTTCTCACGCTCGCCACGTCTGACCTGAGATCGTCCGTCCCCCGCCCGGCGTACCTGGATGAAATCCTCGTCCGGACCTTCGACAGCGCAGGGCAGCCGACAGGTGAGATTCGGTTCGTGGGACTGTTCGCCCCGGGGGCCACCGGCCGGTCCGTGCGGCGGATCCCGGTCATCCGGGACAAAGTGCGCGCGGTCCAGGAACGCTTCGGCTTCACCGAGGTTTCCCATCCCGGCAAGCAGCTGCTGGCCGTCCTCGAGTCCTTCCCCCTGGACGAGCTGTTCCATCTGAGCCTGGACGAACTGGCCCGGCTCTCCCGTGAGATCCTGCTCCTGCAGGCCCACCACCAGACGCGCGTGTTCCTGCGCTCTGACAGCTACGGCCGCTTCGTCTCTGTCCTGGTCTTCCTGCCCAGGCACAGGTACAGCACCGCCGTCCGGCTCCGCATCGAACAGGAGCTCAAGCAGGCCTTCAGGTCCTCCTCGCTCGAATTCGAGGTCCGGCTGAGTGAATCCCCCATGGCCCGCGTCTTCTTCCGGATCCTGCTGCCCGCCGGCGGGCAGGCCGACGTCGATCCCGCTGTGCTGGAGCGGAGCATCGTCGGCGCGACGCGGACCTGGGCCGAAGGCCTGGACGAAACGCTTCGTGACAGGCTTCCCCCTGTCGAGGCCAGCCGGTTGTCGGCGCTCTGGTCCGCTGCCTTCCCCGCCAGCTACCGGGCCGACTTCGAGGTCGAGGACGCGGTGGAAGTCATCATGCGGTTTGAGCAGTTCGATCTCGACGGCACGGGCGGACGGCCGCTGAACGATCCGCTGCTGGCCGTCTACTTCCGCACCGATGCGTCTCCAACGCTGGCCGAAGACGCCCGGATCCGGCTCTACCTCACCAGCGCCCAGAGCCTGACGCAGATCCTGCCGTTCTTCCACAACCTCGGCCTGGAAGTGCTTAACCAACGGCCCTTCGACGTTGTGCGCGGGAACGACCGGCAGCTGTTCCTGTATGACCTTGGCGTCAGGTATCCCGCCGGCGTTGACCCCGCCGGGACCAGCGCGCTGTTGGGGGAGGCCTTCAGCGCCGCCGTCCGGGGGGACGAAGAGTCTGACCGCTTCGACGCCCTGGTGCTCCAGGAGGAGCTCACGTGGCGGAAGGTGGTCATCCTGCGCGGCTACGCCAAGTACTTGAGGCAGCTGGGAACCATCTACACCTACGGCTTCATCGCCGACACCCTGCTGGCCAACGTGCCCGCCACCCACGCGCTGCTCAGCCTGTTCCATGCCCGGTTCGATCCCGAACTCAGCCATTCCCGGCGGCTCCAGGATACGGCTGCCGCCCGCTCCGCGGTGGCCGACGCGATCGACGCCGTCCCGTCCTTGGAAGCGGACCGGTTGCTGCGGACCTTCCTGAACCTGATAGAGGCGACAACCCGCACCAACTTCTTCCGCTACCGGCCCTACCTGAGCTTCAAGCTCCGGCCGTCCGACATTCCCGGAGCACCCTACCCGCGGCCGAAATTTGAGATCTGGGTCTATTCGCCCCGCGTGGAAGGGGTGCACCTGCGGTTCGGTCCCGTGGCGCGCGGCGGGTTGAGGTGGTCGGACCGGCGTGAGGATTTCCGCACCGAGATCCTTGGCCTCGTCAAAGCCCAGACGGTCAAAAATTCGGTGATTGTCCCCACCGGCGCCAAGGGCGGCTTCTATCCCAAAAGGCTGCCCAGTCCGGTCTCTGACCGCACCGCCTGGCTGACTGAAGGGGAGGAAAGCTACAAGGACTTTGTCCGCGGGCTGCTGGACGTCACGGACAACTTGGACCCGTCCGACGCCGGAACGGTGCCATCGCGCGGGACCCCCGGGCGGGTCATTTCACCGGACAATGTGGTGAAGCACGACGACGACGATTACTACCTCGTGGTGGCGGCCGACAAAGGAACCGCCGCATTCTCCGACACGGCCAACGCCGTGGCATTCGAGTACGGCTTCTGGCTGGGCGATGCCTTCGCCTCAGGCGGTTCCGCAGGCTACGACCACAAGCAGATGGGCATCACGGCCCGCGGCGCCTGGGAGTCCGTCAAGCACCACTTCAGCGAACTCGGCATCGACTCACAGCAGGAAGACTTCACGGTTGCCGGCATCGGCGACATGAGCGGCGACGTGTTCGGCAACGGGATGCTCCTGTCCAACCACATCCGGCTCGTGGCAGCCTTCGACCACCGGCACATCTTCCTGGACCCGGATCCGGACGCGGCCGGCTCGCTGGCTGAACGCCGCCGCCTGTTCCTGCTGCCGCGATCGTCCTGGGCGGACTACGACGCCTCGCTGATCAGCCCGGGCGGAGGCGTATATTCGCGCCACGCAAAGTCCATCCCCATCACCGCCCCGGTAATTTCGGCGCTCGGGCTCCCGGACACGACGTCGATGATGACTCCGCCCGAGCTGCTGCAGGCCATCCTGCGCGCGCCGGTGGACCTCATCTACAACGGCGGCATCGGAACATACATCAAGGCGTCCTCCGAAACGCACGGCCAGGTGGGCGACAAGGCAAACGACCCCATCAGGATCAACGGCAATGAAGTCCGGGCCAGGATCATCGCCGAGGGCGGCAATCTCGGCGTCACCCAGCTCGGCCGGATTGAAGCCGCCCTGGGCGGCGTCCTGCTCAACACCGATGCGATCGACAATTCGGCCGGGGTGGACTGCTCGGACCATGAGGTCAACATCAAGATCTTCATCGACCGCATGATCGCCGCCGGCAGGATGACAGCGTCCGAACGCACCGGGTTCCTGCACTCGCTCACGGACGAGGTGGCCCGGCTTGTGCTGAAAAACAACCGCGACCAGAACACGCTGCTGCACAACGACCGGGCCCTGGTCCTGGATTGGAGCCCCGGGTTCGAGCGGACCATGGACTGGCTGGAGAACGCCTCGGACCTTGACCGGCGCCTGGAAGGACTGCCGAGCACAGAACAGCTCCATGCACGGCTGCTGAGCGGCAAAGGCCTCACGGCGCCCGAGCTGTCCGTGCTGGCGGCGTACGCGAAGATCGACCTTGCCAAGGAGCTGAGCGAAAGCGACGTCGCCGAGGATCCCTGGTTCGAACGGGTGCTCCGCAGCTACTTCCCGCATCAGCTGGCTGACCGCTTTGGCCCGGAGCTCAATGCCCACCCGCTGAGCCGGCAGATCATCTGCACCGTCCTGGCCAACGACATGATCAACCTCGGCGGAATCACCTTCGCCTTCCGGACCATCGAGGAAACCACTGCCACTGCCGCGGCTGTTGCCAGGGCATTCGTTGCTACCCGCGAAGCCTACGACCTGCAGCGGTTCGTGGACCGGGTGGCCGAGCTGCCCCCCGCGTTCCCCAGCCAACACGCCGCAGAACTGACCCTGCACATGCGCCGGATCCTCGACCGGGCCATCCGCTGGTATGTCACCCACGACCACCGCGACCAGCCCGTTGCCGAGGCCCTCGGCCGGATCATGCCAACCCTGGAGCTGCTGCGGAACCGGACCCGGGACTTCCTGCGCGCTGACAGCATCGACCTCGTCGAGGAACGGCAGGCACAATGGGACAGCGTGGGGCTGCCCCATGACCTGGTGCGCCGCGCCGGCGCCCTCCTCGAGAGCTTCGGGCTGCTGGACATCTCCCTGATATCGGAGCAGATCGATGAACCCACCGAACGGATCACGGACCTGTACTGGACTGTGTTTGCGCGGATCGGCGCACTCAGGTTGCTGCTGCGCATCACGGCTCTTCCCCGGGAGAACCGGTGGGAGGCACTCGCCCGGGCAGCACTGCGGGACGATGTCTATTCAGCCGTTGCCGACATGACGATTTCAGTGATGGAGATGACGAAGGGCGCTGACACCGAAAGTGCTGATTCAATCGAGCGGATCGTGGCCTGGGAACGCGGCCACCAGGAACAGCTGGTGCGGATCAAGGACACGTTCGCGGAAGCCACCAGGCCAGGGCAGACTGACATCCACTCGATCTCAGTGGCCCTCAAGCTGCTGCGGACCCTGGTGCGGCGCTAGGCCCGGGCCGTCGGGACGCCCGTCGCGGAGCCCCGACTCCATAGTTCTCCGGACGCTTACGCGCAGGAAACACCGCGGAAATGGCACCCTCTTAGGCTTATTTTGCATAACCCTTCGGCGAAGCGAGGCAGTAATGCAGACCAATCCCCGACTCAACATCAGGCAGGTCACCTGGGCAAACCCCGTAGGCGCCGACCTGCGTGCGGCCCAGCAGGCGGAACTGGACGCGCGCTTCGGTACGAAGGACCACGAACCCGGGCCGCCGCCGTCGGAAGCGGATACTGCCATCTTCCTGGTGGCCTATGAGAAGAGCTCGGGACAGCCGGTGGGATGCGGCGGCCTGAGGATGCTGGACTCCACCACAGCGGAGATCAAGCGGCTCTACGTCCTGCCGTACACGCGGGGTTCGGGCGTTGCCAGCTCCATTCTCGCCGCACTGGAGGCGCACGCCCACGGAATGGGAGTCACCTCGATCACCGCCGAGGCGGGCTCGGCCCAGCCGGACGGCAGGAATTTCTACCAGAGCTGCGGCTTCGACGAAGTGCCCAACTTCGGTCCCTACATCGGAGTGGAGCACTCCTACTGCTACGCGAAGAAGATCGATTCACACAGCGCCGCCCACACGGCCATGGCCTGACGGCGGCGGCAGGCGGCCGCCGCCGTCACACTGCGGCCGCCCGGCCCGACGTCGGCTAATCTCGCATTATGGAATCGGCAGACATCACTTTCCGCACCCGTAAATGGGTGCGCCCCGAAGACCTCAACGCCAACGGCACCCTGTTCGGCGGGAGCCTGCTGAAGTGGATCGACGAGGAAGCGGCCATCTACGCCATCCTGCAGCTCGGCAACGGCCGGGCCGTCACCAAGTACATTTCCGAGATCAACTTCGTCAGCTCCGCGGTGCAGGGCGACCTGATCGAAATGGGACTGACCGCCACGCGCTTCGGCCGGACATCACTGACCATGCGCGCCGAAGTGCGGAACATGATCACCCGGCAAAGCATCCTCACCATCGAGGAGATCGTGTTCGTGAACCTCAGCCCGCACGGCAAGCCCGAACCCCACGGCTACACCGAGATCACCTACGACCGCGACCGCATCCCCACGCACCACCTGACGGAGACCCTGGAACAGGACTGATTCAACCCTGGGCGGGCCGGAAGTTCACCGGGCGTTAAACCCACGGGTGCACGTTGTTGCGGCAGTTCCACAAGACTCGAACACCGAGGCCGAGTAGTTTATCGAATCGATAGCTATAAACGGCCCTAATCGGCATGGGCCGCTATAGGCTTGCCGGACAATGCTCCGGTTCCAGTTCAGAAATGGGTCTCAATCGTGCAGAAATTCCAAACAATGGTCGCCGCCGCCGTCGCTGTCACCCTTCTGGCCGGCTGCGGTGCCGGCTCCGCCGCCCCCGAAACATCCGGTAGTTCCCCGGCAGGAGGGGCATCCGGCGACACGCTGGTGGTGTACACCAACTCCAACGGCGAGGGCCGCGGAGAGTGGCTGACGAAGAAGGCTGGGGAGGCCGGCTTCAAGATTGAGATCGTGGGCGCCGGCGGCGCCGACGCGACCAACAAGCTGATCGCCGAGAAGAACAACCCCATTGCCGACGTAGCCTTCGGCCTCAACAACATGTACTTCGCCCAGGTCAAAGCAGCCGATGCCATCGAGGCCTATAAGCCGGCCTGGGCAGACGAGGTGGACGCCTCGCTCGCCGACAGCGACGACGAAAAGGCCTACTGGCCGCTGGTGAAGCAGGCAATCATGCTCGGCTACAACTCGGACAAGATCACCTCGGAGCAGGCGCCGAAGGACTGGACGGACCTGTGGTCCAAGGACGAGTTCAAGACGCGCTATGAGCGGGTCACGGGGCTGGGCACGGCCACGGCGCAGCTTGTTTTCGCCGGCATACTTTCCCGCTACAGGGACGATTCCGGCGAACTGGGCATCTCGAATGAAGGCTGGAAGCAGGTGGAGCAGTACTTCCAGAACGGCAGCCCGGCCGTGGCAAAGACCGACCTCTTCGCCCGCATCGCGTCAGGGGAAGTGGATATGGGCCAGATGCCATCCTCGATCGTGGCGGAACGCGAAAAGTCCTTCAAGGTGAGCGTGGAAACCGTGGTGCCTTCGGTCGGAGTCCCGCTCGCGGTGGAGCAGGTGGCCCTCGTGAAGGGCACGGATAAGAAGGAACAGGCGCAGAAGTTCATCGACTGGTTCGGGAGCGCGGATGTACAGGGCGAATGGGCGCAGCAGTTCAATTCCATGCCTGTGAACAAGGGCGCAGCCGCCAAGGCCAAGCCCGAGGTGGTTGAGTTCTTCGACGGGCTCAGACAGCAGGACATCGACTGGAACTTCGTCCAGGAGAACATGGGCGCCTGGGTGGAGAAAATCGAGCTCGAGTACATGACGTAGCCCTCCCCCTCCAACAGCCCACAGACAGGTTTCCCATGATCCGCTTGGACAACATCGAAGTTTCCTTCGGTGATTTCGTTGCCATCCCGTGCCTGGACCTCCACGTCCGGCCGGGGGAATTCTTCACCCTGCTGGGTCCGTCGGGCTGCGGCAAAACGACGGCGCTGCGCACCCTGGCCGGCTTCATCGAGCCGTCCGCCGGGACCGTCCATGTGGACGGCAGGAACGTCACGCGCCTGCCCAGCGACAAGCGCCAGGTGGGGATGGTGTTCCAGAATTACGCCTTGTTCCCCAGCATGAGCGTCCGGGAAAACATCGCCTTCGGCCTCCGCGTCCGGAAGGAGAAGTCCGCCGAGAGTGACCGCCTGGTGCGCGATATCGCACGCCGGGTGGAGCTCAGCGATGAGCAGCTCGACAAGAACGTGGCGGAACTCTCGGGGGGCCAGCAGCAGCGCGTTGCAGTTGCCCGTGCCCTGGTGCTGCGGCCCAAAATCCTGCTGCTCGACGAACCCCTGTCCAATCTCGATGCCAAACTGCGGCACCAGCTGAGGCAGCAGCTCAAGGACCTGCAGAGCGAGTTCGGGATCACCACTGTTTATGTCACCCACGACCAGGACGAGGCGCTTGCCATGAGTGACCGCGTAGCCGTCTTCAACAAGGGCGCGGTGGAGCAGGTGGGCACCCCGCAGGCGATCTACGACCAGTCCGCCACCGAGTTTGTGTGCAACTTCATCGGCGACAGTTCCGCCCTGACCGCGGAGTTCGTCGCTGAACTGAACCGCCTTTCCGGCGCCGGCCTCAGCACCGCGGCCAATTCCTACCTGCGGGTGGAAAAGGCGTCCCTGACACTTCCCGCAGCCGGCGGTGCAGCAGACGGCGGCACCGCCGTCGGGCTTGCCGGAGAGGTGGTGTCACGCACTTACCACGGCCTCCACAGCCGCTACGTAGTGCGGAGCCACGGCGCCGACATCCGGCTGCTGGTCAGGGAGGACGGCGGCGCCCATCCGGAAGCAGGGACGCGGACCACCGTGTATGTCCAGCCGGACCACGTGCTGCAGTACCACTCCGATACCGGCGCCGCCCTGGCCAGGCACGACCAGGCGGCGGCTATCCGATGAGTGGCACCTCAGCCAGAAGCATGCTCCGCTCCCCGTTCGTCATCATTGTGGGAACGGTCCTGACGTGGTTCATCGCTGCCTTCCTCGTCTGGCCCAACGCCAACGTGCTGATCGAGACGTTCTTCCCTGGCGGGAACTTCTCGGGCCGGGCGGCGGAGAAGCTGTTTTCCTCCCAGCGCGCCATGAAATCCCTGGGCAACAGCTTCCTGCTGGCAGTGGCACTCTCCATCACGGTGAACGTTGTGGGCATCTTCATCGTCCTGGTCACCCATTACTTCAGGATCCGCGGTTCCAGGATCCTCTTCCTCGGCTACGCCACCACGTTCATCTATGGCGGCATCGTGCTGGCGGCGGGCTACAAGTTCATCTACGGCGACAAAGGGATCGTCACAGCGCTCCTGCTGAATGTCTTTCCCGGCATGGAGCCCGGCTGGTTTTCGGGATTCTTTGCCGTGTTGGCGGTGATGACGTTCGCCACCACCACCAACCACATGCTCTTCGTCGCGAACGCCCTCAAAGGCGTCGACTACCAGACCATCGAAGCGGCCAGGAATCTCGGCGCCTCAACCTGGACCATCCTTCGCCGCATCGTGCTGCCGACGCTGAAGCCCACGCTCTTCGCCGTCACCATCCTGTCCTTCCTCACCGGCCTGGGGGCACTCAGCGCCCCGCAGGTCCTCGGCGGACGCGACTTCCAAACCATCACCCCGATGATCCTCACGTTCACGAACAGCCCCACGTCCCGGGATCTGGCCGCCCTGCTCGCCGTCATCCTGGGCGTGGCCACCATCCTGATGCTCGCTGTGATGTCACGCCTGGAAAAGGGCGGAACGTACTTTTCGGTGTCCAAGGTTTCCTCTGCGCTGCAGAAGCAGAAAATCGCCAACCCGGCAGCCAACATTGCTGTCCACGCGGGCGCTTACCTGCTGTTCGCGGTTTACACGCTGCCCGTGGTGCTGATTGTGCTGTTTTCCTTCGCGGACGGCGCGGCCATCCAGACGGGGCGCCTCTCCCTGGACAGCCTCACCATGGATAACTACGTGCGCGTGCTGACGCAGCCCTCAGGCCTGAGGCCCTTTGTCATCAGCGTTGTGTACAGCGCCGTTGCTGCGGTCATTGCCGTCGGCGGACTGCTGTTTGTGGCGCGGATCCTGCAGAAGCACAAGAATTGGGTGACGGCCACGTTTGAGTACCTGCTGCACATCCCCTGGATCCTGCCCTCGGCTTTGCTGGCCCTCGGCCTGATCATCAGCTACGACCACCCGAACCCCCTGGTGGGCGGCGCGGTCCTCACCGGGACCACCGTCATTCTCCTCATCGCCTTCGTCACGGTGAAGATCCCCTTCACGCTCAGGATGCTCAAGGCTTCGTTTTCCTCGGTGAACTCATCACTGGAGGAGGCGGCCTCCATCATGGGGGCCAAGACGCTTTACGTGTTCCGGCGTATTCTGCTGCCGCTGGTCCTTCCGGCCGCCGCGGCCATCGCGGCCTTGAACTTCAACAGCATGCTGGACGACTACGACACCGCCATCTTCCTGGCACACCCGCTGGTCCAGCCGCTGGGACTGGTCATCAAAGCCAACACGGACGGCGCCGAAGGCGTGGACGGAGTTTCCAACACCTTCGTTTACACCGTGCTGCTGATGGTCATCACCGGGCTAACGATGTACCTCGTGTACGGGAGATCCGGCGGACGGGGCCGCTCCAAGGGCACAAAGCCCCCAGCCGCGCCTGGCACAGTGGCCGCCGCTGTTTCGCCCAGCCCTGTATCGCCCAGCTCTGTATCACCTAGCCCCGTTTCACCTAGCCCTGCGCGGACCGGCTGAGCCGTCCGGCGAGGTTGAGAATCCGGTCCCGGAGGGGCTGGGCGGATTCCGTGAGCACGAGCCGGGTCATTGCGGAAGACGCCACGCGCAAGGCCTGGCTGCGCAGGACGCGGCGCCTGTTGTACACCTTAAGGGCCTCCGGAACCGGACGGGAGTTGAGCAGTTCCGCGAGGATAACGGCGTCAATCAGCGCCTCGCAGGCACCACGCCCGAGGTTCGGTGTCATGCCGTGCGCGGCGTCTCCCACCAACACGGATCCATCCCGCGCGTAGCGTCCGAGGGCAGGCACGGTCCAGATACGCTGGGCGAGGGTTCCCTCCGGCGTGGCCGCAGCGAGGACGAGGCCGATTCCGGCGGCTTTCCCCGTAAAGCGCCGCCGGGTGAGGTCCAGCGCCGCCGCGACGTCGATGCTGCCCGGGCCGAGGTCTGACCGGTACGAGGCGTACCAGTAGGTCCGGTTCCGGGAGGCCGGAGCAATGCCGAACAATTCGCCGCGGCCCCAGTATTCGCCGCCGCCGTCCGCAGGGACAGGTCCGCCGATGATGCCTCGCAAAGCGAGGTAGGGGCTGAGCCGCTCCATGGACCGAGGGCCCCACCGTGCCCGGCGGACCACGCTGTGAACGCCATCCGCTCCGACCAGCAGCCCGGTTTCGGGGGGCGATGTCACAGCCCCGGACACGCGGGCTACCGACTCCGGCACAGCGGCGTCCAGGTGCCGCAGCAGGTCCGCGCGTGAAACACCGATCACGCCGGAAACCTCGGCGCGCAGCAGTGCTTTCCCGGATGCGTCCCGCAGTGCCATGGCTCCGAATCCGGATCCTGCCGCCCGGATTGCCGGCAGGATCCCCACAGAACCGAGCGCCCGCTGGGCCTCCGGCCACATGGCCAAGGACGTTTCCACCGTTGGCACGGTGTCCCGCTGTTCGAGCACGGCCACGTCGAAGCATTCCGGATCGAGGGTCGCGGCAAGGGCCAGTCCGGCGATGCCGCCGCCAACGATGGTTATGGCTTCCATGGACCGATGTTATGCCCGACGGCGGCAGGCGTGTTGGGCGGCCCGGTACCCGTCGCGCGGACAGACGCCCGGGGAGTTGGCCCGGGCCCTAGGCGGAAGGCCAGCCGGTGTAGGCCTCAGCCAGGTAGGCCTTGCCGTGGCGGGACGACACTACCGAGTTGAGCTCGCCCAGCTGGCGCGCGCGGGAAAAGTCGTCGGCGTCCGCCGGCGTGTGGAGCATGGACGTCATCCAGTAGGAAAACTGCTGGGCCTTCCAGACGCGCTCCAAGGCGCGGTCGCTGTAGGCGTCCAGTAGCGCCGGGGAGCCGCTCCGGTAGTAGCTTTCCAGCCCTTCGAACAGGACCTTCACGTCGTGGATGGCCAGGTTCAGGCCCTTGGCTCCGGTGGGCGGCACGGTGTGGGCGGCGTCGCCGGCCAGGAAGAGCTTCCCGTGGCGCATGGGGGCGTGGACGAAGCTGCGGAACTTCAGCACCATCTTGTCGATGACCGGCCCTTCCTTGAGCTCGAAGCCGTTGCCGTTGACGCGGCTGCGGAAGGCGTCCCAGATGCGGTCCTCGCTCCAGTTGTTCACGTCCTCGTTGGGATCGCATTGGAAGTACATGCGCTGGACCGTCTCGGTCCGCTGGCTGATCAGGGCAAAACCGTTGTCCGAGTTGGCGTAGATCAGTTCGTCGGAGCTGCGGGGCGCTTCAGCCAGGATGCCGAACCAGGCGAAGGGGTATTCGTGGAAGTACCACTTGCGGTTCGCCTCGGGGATCTGGAAACGGCAGTGGCTGCGGGAACCGTCCGCGCCGGTGATGAAATCGGCCTGCAGTTCGTACTCCACGCCGTCGGCGTCCGTGAACCAGACCTTGGGCTTGCCTTCGATGTCGTGGATGGTGGTGTCCGTGACGCTGTAGCGGACGTCCCCGCCGTCGGCCTCGCGGCGTGCGGCGAGGTCCATGAACACGTCGGTCTGCGGGTACAGCCAGACGGACTCCCCCACCAGGTCCTTGAAGTCGATCCGGTGGCTTTCGCCGTTGAAGCGCAGCTCAATGCCGTCGTGCCGGTCGCCTTCCCGCAGCACCCGGTCCGAGACGCCGCTGTCCACCAGCATGTTCACCGTGCCGTGCTCCAGGATGCCGGCACGGACGGTTTCCTGGATGTCCTGGCGGCTGCGGATTTCGATCACGGTGGATTCGATGCCGGCCTTGGCCAGCAGGTGCGAGAGCATAAGCCCGGCCGGGCCGGCCCCCAGAATGGCCACCTGGGTGGTGATGACGGCGCGTGCTGCCATGGTGTTCCTCGCTTCGTTGCGGGGCCCCGGGGGTAGGGTCCGGGGGCCTGTTGGATCGTCTGGCTAACAGTGTGCGCCCCGGTACGTGATCCGCGTTACAGCGATTCCGTTGAATGGAATTAGCGGGTTTAGTCCCGCCCCTCGGCAGCGTTTTGGGATTCGCCCAGGCGTCGCCCGATCCCCCGGGCGGCGGTCTGCAACGCGGGCACCAGCGCCTGCAGGCGCACCTCCCGCAGCGGAACCACGACGCCGAGGGCGGCCACCGTCCGCTTCCTGCGGTCCATCACGGGGACGGCAATGCCCCAGGTGTCCGGGTCCACCACGCCGGCCAGCTGGGCATAGCCCTGGTGGGCTGCTTCCCCGAGCTGGACACGCAGTTCAGCAACCGTCAGGCGGCCGGCGGGATCCGTGAAACCGTCCAGGTATTCCGACTGGACGGCGTGCGGCTGGTTGGCCATCAGGACCAGCCCGGCGGAGGACACGTGCACCGGCATGCGTCCGGCAACCTGCGCCCGGTTGGCCACCGATCCGCGCCGGGACAGCCGCTCCACAAAGAGCGCCTCCCAGCCGTCCAGCACCGCAAGGTTCACATTCTGGTTCAGGACCTGTTGGATGTCCTCCATGAACGGCATGGCGGCCTGGCGGAGTTCCAGGGTGGGGGAATTGCGGTTGACCAGCTCCCACAGGCGAAGCCCCAGCTGCACCGAGCCGGCCGAGCCGACATCCAGCAGGCCATGCCCGGCCAACTGCCGGACCAGCCGGTGGGCAGTGGTGAGCGGCAGCCCGGCGCGGGCGGCGAGCTCCGACAGGGGCAGGACGTTGACGCCCTCCGGAAACGCGGCAATAACGCGGACCACGCGGTCCACCACTGAATCGCCGGAGCCCGAGTTGGCCACACTTCCCCTTCCATTGAATGGTTTGTAGTGTCCCACATAACACCGCCCGGTGGTACAAATCTCAGGGTAGGGGAATGTCCGGTCAGGGCGGGTGCCCGCTCCCGGCCTGGGCCTCGAGCTTGGCTGCGGGCCAAGCACGTCAGCCACCCGGGAGATCCCTGGGTGGCTGACGTTTGCTGTGCCGGGTCGCTCTTGCTTACTTAAGCCAGGAAGCCACGACTTCCTGGTGCGCGTCCACCCACTTCTTGGCTGCGGCTTCAGGAGTCATTCCGTTCTGAATGTCCGTGGCTACCGCATTTTGGTCCTCGTTGGTCCACTTGAAGCCCTTGGCCAGCTTGGCTGCAGGTGAGCCGCTTTCCGCGAACTTTGTGGAGATGATCTTGTTGAGCGTGTAGACCGGGTAATCGCAAGCCACCTTTTCGGGATCGGCGTCACAGCCCTTGGTCCAGGCCGGGAGCGAGACCTTCTTGAGGGGTACCTCGGACAGGAACCACTGCGGCTCGTAGAAATAGCCCAGCAGGGGTGTCTTATTCTGCTCCGCGGTCCGGAATGACTGGATCAGGGCCGCCTCCGAACCGGAGAACACCACCTTGTAGTCCAGGTTCAGGTTCTTCACCAGCGCCTCGTCGTTGGTGACGAACGCGGGGTCGCCGTCGAGGAGCTGCCCCTTTCCGCCCGACTCGGACGTGGTGAACATTGAAGCGTACTTGTTCAGGTTCTTCCCGTCGGTGATGTCCGGGTACTTCTCGGCCATCCATGGTGCTACATACCAGCCGATGTGGCCTTCGTTTCCGGTGGGCCCGGCGTCGACGGCTACCTTCTGGTCGGTGATGTATTGCTTGGCCAGATCGTCATGGCCCCAGTTTTCAATGATGATGTCCACCTCGCCGGAGCCGAAACCCTGCCAGGAGATCTGCTCGTTCAGGTCTTTCTGGACCACCGTGCAGCCAAGCTGGTTTTTCGCCACGTAGCTGTACACGGCTGCATTGGCCGTATAGCCCACCCAGGCGTTCATTGCGACGTTCACAGCTCCACAGGGCGCATCCGAGGAACCGCCTGCGGCGGCCACCTGGTTCACGGAAGCGCCACCGCAGCCTGACAGCAGCAGGGCAGCAGCAGCGGCACCTGCCACTGCCGGGAAAGTTCGTTTCAACAGCAGTCCAGCTTTGTTCATGCTTCAGTCTCCTTGTTGGGGGGGCGGGAGTGCGTCGGGTCCTTCCAGGGCCCGAGGCGCGGGGGGAGGTAGCGCTG
This sequence comes from Arthrobacter sp. P4_H3, assembly GCF_056400885.1. NCBI lineage: Bacteria > Bacillati > Actinomycetota > Actinomycetes > Micrococcales > Micrococcaceae > Arthrobacter > Arthrobacter sp. P4_H3. The sequence continues at coordinate 64,559 of NZ_JBFUKK010000006.1, read as the reverse complement.
CCTCTTGGTGCAGCGCGCCTCTTTGGAGGGTGGTTAGGTTGCGGGGGTCTTGGTTGAGCGGGTCTTGCCTGAGGGGATTTTCCGCAGCGGTGCCGCTGCGGCCGCCTGGGTCATCCTGTCCAGCAGGATGCCGAGGAAGACAATGGCAAGGCCCGCGGCGAGGCCCTTGCCGAAGAGGGAGCTTTGGACAAAGCCGGCGACGACGTCGTACCCAAGGCCACCGGCGCCCACCAATGCACCGACCACCACCATGGCCAGGACGTAGATCAGGCCCTGGTTGGCGGCGAGGGCCAGTGATTGCCTGGCCATCGGCAGCTGGACCTTGGTGATGACCTGCCAGGGGGTGGAGCCGCTGGAGATGGCAGCTTCGACGACTGTCGGTGAAATCGCTGTAATGCCATCCGCGGTGATCTTGATGGCCACGGGCGCGGCGTAGATGATGCCGGCAATGATCGCCGTGAAGCGGGTGGCGCCAAAGAGGCCAAGGAACGGAACCAGGTAGACAAAAGCCGGCATGGTCTGGCCTGCGTCCAGCATGGGTCGAAGAATCTGGTCCACCCGTTCGGACCGGCCCATTGCGACGCCGAAAATGATGCCCAGGATCATGACCACCACGGTGGCTACCAGCGTTCCGGCCAGGGTGACCATGGAGTCGCTCCAGAGGCCGAGGAAGATGATCACGCCCAGGCACGTCGTGGTGATCGTAGCGAGCTTCCAGCCGCCCAGCGCGTAGGCCGCAATGGCAATGCCGGCCACCACGGCGTAGAAAGGCGTGTCCGTGAGCAGGGACTGGAACGGGTTGAGGATTGCGGTGGTGACGGCTTCCCTGAAGGACACCGTGAAGAGGGACAGGTTGTTCTGCATCCACTGGCTGGCGGAGCTTACGGCTTGGACGATCATCGGCCCGATATTGAGGTCCTTCGGGAACGCCGCAGCCCATAGCATGCTGCGGGAGAACTGCACCATGGCCAGTGCCAGCACCAACGTGCCACCCAGGATGAGGTACCGCGTCCTGCGTGAAAACCGGCGGTTCCGGGCGGCGCCCGGTTCTGCGCGGCGGCTGGCGGCCGTGGTCACGCGGTCCAGCACGATCGCGAGCAGGACAATGGAGAGCCCGGCGTTGACAGCGGTGCCCACATCGAGGGATTGCAGCGCCCGGACCACCACCTGGCCAAGTCCTGGAGCTGCTATCAGGGCCGCGATGGTGACCATGGACAAGGCCGCCATGGTGCTTTGATTGATTCCCATGACAACGGTGCGGCGGGCCATGGGAAGCTGCAGGGTAAGCAGCCGTTGCAGGCCCGTTGTACCCAGCGAGTCGGAGGCTTCGCGCGTGTTCTCCGGGATGGCGCGGATGCCATGTGCCGTCAGGCGGATAACAGGCGGCGCCGCGTAGATCACCGTGGCGATAACGGCCGAAGCCGGGCCGATGAGGAAGACCAGGGCCAGCGGGGCCAGGTAAACGAATGTAGGCAGCGTCTGCATGAAGTCCAGTACCGGCGTGATCACCTTGGCAACCCGGCCGTAGACGCCGGCGAGGACACCGAGTGGAATTCCGACCAGGAGGGTCAGCAGCACGGCGGTGAGGACCAGGGCGAACGTGTACGTGGCCTCGACGAACAGGCCTTGGAGGCCAAAGAAGATAAAGACGGAAACTGTCAGCAGTGCTACCCGGGCGTTGCCGACCGCTAACGCTATCCAGCCCAGCAGTCCTACAGTTCCGAACCAGCCGATTTCGGGCAGGCGCAGGCCGGTGGAACTCGCGGCAAAGATAGTGATGAAGAGGTTGGCCACGCCGTCGACGGCTGCCCTGAGGGGCGTGAAGATGTACAGGAACACCGGATTGTCCGCGCGGTTGGCTGCCACCCACGCGTTGAGCTGGTTCAGGGACCGATGCAGGTCCGTCAGTTCGGAGGCCGGCAAGGTCAGGGTGGATGTTCCGTGCAGGGCCAGAAATCCCAGGATCCAGACGACGGCGGCCCCTGCCAGCAGCGTGGTGCGGCGGCTGGGCCGGCGGCGCGGTTCTCTAGTAGCCGGAGGGGCCGGCTGTACCCCGGTTCGATCGCGGACGAGGGTCGACATCAGGCTGCTGCTTCCGCTGGCTGCAGCACTGACAGGATGCTGTCGCGGTCGATCTGCCCGATGATTCTGCCTTCGGCGTCCTCAACGAGGACGGGGCAGGAGGCGTGCATGACCGATGCTATAGCGTCCCGGATAATCATCCGGGAGCTGAGGACAGGCGCATCCCCCGGCGTTCCGGCTGCCAAGGGGCGCGTGATCCATTTCAGGGTCAGGACATCAGCGCGGGGGACTTCGGACACGAAATCCTCAATGTACTTGTCTGCCGGGGATCCCACCAGGTCATCCCCTGTGCCGCACTGGACGGTCTCGCCGTTGCGCATGATGAGGATGCGGTCTCCAAGCTTGAGCGCCTCAGAGAGGTCATGGGTCACGAACACCATGGTTTTGCCCATTTCCTTGTGCAGACGGATAACTTCCGCCTGCATGTCGCGCCGGATGAGCGGATCCAGCGCGGAGAAGGGTTCATCGAAGAGGATGGTGTCCGGGTCGCCGGCCAGCGCCCGGCCAAGGCCCACGCGCTGCTGCATTCCTCCGGACAGCTGGTCCGGGTAGTGCTGTTCGTAGCCCTTGAGGCCAACCAGCTCGATAATTTCCCGGGCCTTGGCGTAGCGTTCGTTCTTGGCCGCCCCGCGGATCTGCAGCCCGTAGGAGACGTTGTCCAGCACGGTGCGGTGGGGGAGGAGGCCGAAGTGCTGGAACACCATGGACATCTTCCGCCGGCGCAGCTCCCGCAGCTCCGCAAGGCCCGCTTGCAGGACGTCTTTGCCGTCCACGAGTACCTGTCCAGAGGTGGGTTCGATCAGCCGGGTCAGGCAGCGGACCAGTGTTGATTTGCCGGATCCGGAAAGTCCCATGACCACGAAAACCTCGCCTTTGGCGACGTCGAAGCTCAGGTTCCGGACGGCCGCCACGCAGCCGGTGCGTTCCAGCAGTTCCGCTGAGCTGAGGGCTGAGAGTTCCGGATCGTTGGGGATGTTGCCGCCCCCGGGGCCGAAAACCTTCCATAGGTTGCGCACTGAGATATCGGGGCTGTTCATTGCTGTACTCCTGCCTGTCTAGGTTCGAACCAATGGCTGGCTTTAGGGTTGACGTTTTGCCAGATGTGTTTTGTCTCTCGGTACTCTGCAAGACCTTGGAGCCCCAGTTCGCGGCTGTTTCCGGACTTAGCGAAGCCGCCCCGCTCGGTCTGGAACGGGGAGGTGGTTATCGTTAATCCACACGGTGCCGTGCTGGAGAGCCGCGGCCACGCTGTGCACGCGATCCATCGTGCGTCCAGACGGCGCGGGCCAGTCTAGGCGGTGGTTGGCCAGCGTGATGGCTTCCTGGTCCGCGCGGAAGGACTCCACGGCCAGGGGCGGTCCGAACGACTCATCCTGGGCTGCCTCCATGGACGTGTGGCCACCGTCCAGGATGGCTGGGGGGTAGCTGCCCAGTGCCAAGGCGCCGCTGTCGGGAATGTTCCAGACGGATAGCGTCTCCGGGGGCAAGTGCGTTGAGTGGGCAGGCGAGGTGCATCTGTTTAGACCTTTTTCCAGTTGAGAGGCGCACCCGGGGGTTGTGCCATCATCAACGCGATTCCCAATACGCAACAGAGTGAGCTATGCCACTCTTGCATGTCAAGGGTTTCCAGAGATAAAGATCGCCGTCGACATCCTCGCGGAATCTGCGCACGCTGTCTCGCTTGCAGAGTGGTGTTGCGTGATAAGCAACCTGATGACTTGCGCGGAGGCGAAAAAGGGCCATGAAGACACTGGCAATAGTGGGAGGGCCGTGGGGGGAATTTCAGCCTTCCGTGCCGCCCTGTCCAAGAACTTCATGGCCGGAAAGATCACTGATGGCACGGACGTCCCTCCACCGCCGCGCCCCTCACAATCATCTGCCCTGGCACGGTTCCGCTCAGCCGGCCGTTCGGTGCTGAGGTGGCCTGCGACATCGCCGCGAAACATGGAATTAACGGGTTGGAGTTGGTTTGTTACGTCGGTCAGCCTTGTCCGTGGCCAGTATTGCGGCGCGGGTTCTCTCGTCGCGTTCCTGTTGCAACGCGCAGTTGAAACCGCGAGGCTTCTACGTTTTTGCGGCGGCAGCCGTCCTCGCGGTGGCGGCCCTCGTCCTGGTTCCGCAGGTGGTCACCGCAGCGGCGGGCAAGCGGACCGCCGTCGGGCCTTCATGACGCCCGCCGCGGGACCTCTCAGGCGGCCACGCGCTGCGCGCGGCTCCCGGCCCGCAACCGCCGCCAGACGGTGGGGGTGACCACGACGGCGATGCCGACGGCGGCACCGATGACCGTCTCGACGATCCTGTCCCGCAGCAGCACTTCGGGGACGGCGGGCGCCGCCAACAGCGTGGAACTCAGCGCCAGCGGCGTGACGAACACCTGGGCCAGCACGTATTGCCGCGCGATGAACATTTCGGCGCCGAACTGGCACACGGCAATCACTAGGACCGTCTGCCACGGGGCAGGATTCAGCAGGAGGACTCCCGCCAGCAGGATCAGGCCCAGGACGGTTCCGATGATTCTCTGGATGCCGCGGGCCACGCGGTGACGGGTGGTGCGGCCCACCAACGGAACGACGGCGGCCACCATGGCCCAGTAGTTGTGGCCGAAGCCCAGCCACTGGCCCACCACGGTGGCCAGCGTCCCGGCCAGTCCCGCGGCCACCAGGTAGCCCAGGGCTTCGAGCCGCGCTGCCCGCTTTTCATCGGGCGTCAGCCGGGCCGGTTCCGGCATGGCCCACGGCGTGCGCCGGCTCCGAACCACGCGGGAGGAGATTCCGATCAGCAGGCAGAACACCGTTGTCACGACCGAAGCGAGCATGCACTGCCACAACGGCGGCTGGTGCGGAATCGAGGCGATGGCCGCGAAGGCGAAGATATGGAACAACGAACCGGCAGGACGGTGCCGCCACCAGGCGATCACGAGCGAACACGCCCCGGCGACCACCGTGGTGGCCGCCACCTGCGTCCAGGTGGCCGCGGCGTCCGACAGGCCCAGCGACTGCCCCGCCCGGGCCGATAACGTGGCCAGCAGGATCACCAGCAGCATGAGGGACCCCGCCCGCACCTGGATGAAGAGCCGCTTGCGGTGCAGCTCCCCGCGCCCGTAGATTCCGGTGAAGGCTCCGAAGGAAGCAAAGATTGCCAGGTCCATCCGGTCAATCAGGACCAGGATGATCAGCGGAACGAAAACGCCCACGGCGCACCGGATCGCGACGTGATGGTCCTTGTTGCCGGGGGCAATCGTGAACATCTCGGCGAACAGCTTCACGTGCGTCACGCCTTTCCATACGGTGCCAGTCTGACGGCGGCAGCGTTGGCGTCCCTTCCAAATCCTACGCCCGCGGCCGGCCGGCACCGGCGGCAAAGGGGCATGCCGCCGGCCCAGCAGAACGCACTGCGGTCCTGCGGACTGGTATTGTCTATCGGTTAAATCGCAGACCGAAACGCAATACCGGAGGACCCCATGCTTAAAGGATTCAAGGATTTCATCCTTCGCGGCAACGTGATCGAACTGTCCATCGCCGTCGTCGTCGGCACCGCGTTTACGGCGCTGGTCAGCGCCTTCACCACCAATATCGTGAACCCGATCATCGCCGCGGCCGGCGGTGTCCAGACCGAAGGCCTCGGGTTCCCCATCTGGCCCGGCAATGACAAGACCTTCGTGAACATCGGCGGGGTCCTCACCGCCTTCGTGACATTCCTCATTACCGCGGCCGTGGTGTATTTCATCTTCGTGGCGCCCATGAACAAGATCAACTCGCTGGTGAAGAGCCGGCTGGCAACGGCGGAACCGGAGGAAGAGCCCATCCCCGCGGACACCGCTCTCCTGGCCGAGATCCGGGACCTGCTGGCCCAGCTCGCGGGCAGCGACAAGGAACTCACCACCGCCGGCGTCAGCGGTGCCACGTCCGGAACCACCCCCGGAGCCGGAACGGCCGCGAACGGGTCCGAGCGCTCACGCTGACGTCGGCGGATGCTGACGGCCCGGCGGGTCAGGCGCTGGCCGCGTCCGTCCGCCGGAAACCGCCGTTCCACTTGCCGCGCCGCACGGTCACCGGTATCCCGGCTGCCGCGAGCCTGACGGAGCGGCACACGCGCGACTGTTCGCCCGGAGTCAGCTGATGGTAGACCGGCAGGACCACTGTTCTGTCCGTCAACCGTTCGGTCACCGACAGGTCCGCCGTGCCATAATCCCGGCCCCGATACTCCGGCTGCCGGTGGGCCGCCAGGATCCCGGCGCCCGCCGAGATCCCGTCGCGCGCCAGCCGTTCCAACAGCTCGGTCCGAGGCAGGGCGAACGACGGCAGCACTTCCAGCCAGAAAGACTGGAAATTGCTGGTGCCGTAAGAGGGGTCCCTGACGGGGCGCAGCCCCTCAATCCGGGCGAGTGCCAGCTGGTAGCTGGCGACAATTTCCCTACGGTGGGCAACGGCTTCCTGCAGCCGGCCCAGCTGAACCAGGCCGATGGCAGCCTGCAGCTCGGTCATGCGGTTTGCGAATCCCGGCTCGCTCGCGGCGCCATCACGCAGCTCCCGCGCCCGGCTTGCAAAGGTGTCACTTTGGGTGGTCAGCATGCCGCCTTCCCCGGTGGTCAGGACCTCGCACGAGTCGAAGGACCACGCTGTCAGCTCTGCCCCGGCTCCCACCGGACGACCCAGATACGTGGATCCGACACCGCAGGCAGCATCCTCAATGACCGTGACGCCGAGCGGATCGCACAGGTCCCGGATCGGCTCCAGGTCGACCGGCAGGCCGCCCTGGTCCACAACGATCACAGCCCGGGTGGCCGGTGTCAGGGCAGCCTCGATTGTCCTGACGGACACATTGCCGGTGCCCGCCTCGACGTCGGCAAAGACGGTCCTGGCCCCCAGATGGCTGACGGCGCTGGCAGTCGCCACGGAGGAGAACGAGGGCAGGACAACGTCGTCCTGCAGTTCAACCCCGGCGACCCTCAGCGCCAGAAGGAGTGCCGCGGTGCCGCTCGACACGGCGACGGCGTAGGACGCCTGCTGCGCGGAGCCGAAGGCCGCCTCGAACTGCCCGACGCGTGGCCCTTGCACCATCCGGCCCGAAGCGAGCACCTGAACAACGGCATCCGCCTCCTCCGGTCCGAGCCACGGCCTCATGACGCCGATGTGACTGACCGTGTGGTCTTCGCTGATGGTCACTGGATCCTCCCGCTCCTCAAAACGGCATTAGTTATGCACCTTCCATTCAACCCGCCGTCCTTCTACCCCGTCACGAGAGTTTTGTACGCGCATTTTCCCCGCAGGACACCGGTGTTGAGGTGCGTAATACCCGCCTGGGAATCGTGATCCTGCCGGGGCGCCGCGGCCGTACTCGGATTGCTCGCCGCGGAACACTCCTGCATTACCTGCACGGGGCCGGGGCGGGCGTGGCGTGCGCGGATCAGGTCCGGTACTCCCTGTCCGGAACGGGGATCCGAGGGGGCCTGCCCAGGAGGTCCAGGTCGACGTCGGATGGCCCGTCATCCGCCCGTCTCCTTCGGCGGGTCTGCTCGGGCTGCGCCCCGGACGAATCCCCTGCCGGACTGCCTGCACGCCGGGCAGGCTTTTCCGTGGCGCGACGGCCCACACCTGCCATCTCAAGGGAGCGGGCGATGGAGACGGCGCCGAAAACCAGCACCATACCGCCAACGGCAACGATGATCAGGGTCCGAAGCCGGCTTGAGAACATCTCCTCAGCCTGGCCGGGACCGTCGACCGGAAGCGCGGAAAACAGATAGGTTTCGTCCGCGCCGTTAATCTTCTGCACATCGCGCAGCGTGGCGGTGAGCCGGTTTCCCAAAGCCACGGCGGTATCGACCGCCTGCTTGGGGGATGTGCCCGAAGCCGAGACTTTCAAAAGCATCCCGGAGCCGAAGGTGCTCGCCTGGGCCACAGTATATTCAGTGCCCAGACCGCGTTCCTGCAGGTCCTCCACCGTCTCCTCGGCCCCCAGTTTGGTTATAAGGACTTGGGACAGGAGGGTGTTGTCCGGGCTCCGGAGGTACGGATTGTCGCCGTTGATCTTGGCCAGTTGCGGGCTGTTTTCCAGCTCCACGGCAGTGGGCACCTTGGGTGTGATCAGGGCGTAGGTCATGTTGGCCTGATACGTCCGTTGCGCAAAAAACATGACATAGACGCAGGCTGCGATGGTCAGCACAACTACAGGCATCGCCACCCACTTGTGCCGCCAGAGTGTCTTGAGAACTGAAATCGGATCCATGGTTTCTTCCTACCCCCAAGGGACCTTGCCAGGCACAGCTCCGGAAGGAGCGGCCCGGACAGGGTCCGGTTGATTCTTGACCATCAGCCAGGTGGCTCCTGACAGACCTATGAAAAACGGACAGAGCAAAGCAAATACGGGAAACGACATCGAATCGAAGGTCCCGGACGCCACGGTGGCGATCAGCAGGGCGGAGGCCGCGGACGCCGCCAGCAGCTTCAGCTCGTTGTCCTGCGCGTGCCTGGCCGCAGCCAGTGCCGCCAGTGCCGGAACAGCCAGATAGGCGATCAGGGCTATAAGCCCGGTGACGCCCATGGTCACGGCCACCAGAAGGTATTCGTTGTCGAAAATGTCCAGGGACTGCGTTGGCATCCATGTCCCGGGCCCCGTTCCGAACCAGGGCCGGTCCGCGACCAGACGCAGTGCCAGCGGGTAATCTTCCGTGCGGTACGTGATGGAGGAATCGGCGCTGCCGGCGGTAGCGGTGCTGAACAGCGTCGATATCAGCCCGGGAACACCGATGAACAGTCCCGCCGCGCCCACCGGGACGATCACGGCCGCCCATTGCTTGGCGAGCTTGGGCAGGAACGGAATGGTAATGACACCCACGACAACGAGCCCGATCAGCCCTGTGCGGGACACTGTCATCGTGTTTGCCAGCACGAACAGGCCCACCACCAACCATTGAAGCCGTTTATGGCCGGAGCGGTCGTAGAGGGCCCTCCAGACGGCCAGCGGGAGCAGCATCGCCGTAACGACGCCGAGTTCGATGGGGTGCAGCGTGGTGCCGGCGACCCGCAACAGGGCTCCCCGCGCCTGAAAAGCGTCGAAGTCGCCGTTTTGGACGAAACCAACCATGAAGAGCTTGAACCATTCCACCGGATTAGTGTGGGTGGTGAACTGGACCACCGCGATGATGCAGCATGCTGTACCGCCAGCCAGGACGGGCCGTACGACGGCCATGGCGTCCTTGAGGTTGCGGACCGTCTCAGTGGTCACAAAGGCGATGCCTGCCGCGGCGACCATCAGGAGCATCCAGCGGTCCGCGGCGGCACGCCCGTCGATGGTGCTGGCCCCGCTGAGACCCGCAAAAAGGTGGGCGTAGCTGAGGCAGGACGCAAGCATCAGCAGCAGGACGGCGGCGCGTCCCGGATGCCGGAAACCCACCGGATCGTGGAGTCCCATGGCTGATGAGATCGCCCACAGCCCGAAGAGTCCCAATGCCAGCGTCTGCGGCAGGCTGCCGCTGGCCCCCGCCGGTGCCAGCACCATATAGGGCGGAAAGAACATGATCGAGAACATGGTTGCCTTCAGCAGCCATGGTGGCCCGCGGTGTGCTGGGCCGTCTGGTAGAGCCGCGCCGGCGTGTTTCATCAGCCCGCTGTTCCTTCCCCGGCCGGTCCGCGGCTGCTGCTGTCCCGTTCCCAGCCCGGGCGCGGTACGCCCGAACCCTTGCGGCCCGCAATGGCGAAGCCCGCGTAGGTCATCGCGTCCACTGCCGAGAGGGGGCCGCGGATTGAACGGATCAACTCAGAAACGGTCCTCGCCGTGCTGCTGTGCTGTCCCTCCATCCTGTTCACTTGGGCGTTGGCGCGGCAGACACGGCGCAGCACCGCCAGGTGGTCCTTCAGGGTCCGCGGCGGACGCACCACCACTGGCTCCACGTCAAGGACGGCCTTTTCTGCCGGCCCAAAAAGCCTGTCCACGTAGAGATCGTCTGCCAGCACCTCCGGGAATTCCTCCAGGCGAAGATGTCCCTCCTTGGACAGCGCGAAGGCTCCGGCCGAGTAGAGGCTCGTTGCGGTGGAAGGCAGCCTCAGCCGAGCCCGGTAGTGCGCGCGGATGAGCGGATGCGCGCCGTGCAGGTCATAGCGGGCAGCCGGACGCCCGGCCAGCAGCCCGCCGGGGGCCAGGGCAAGGAACAGCTCCCGCAAGGCTCCCGCTGTGATTTCGATGTCGGCATCCATGTAGAGCCGGGGCCATTCGGACGCAGCGGAGTCCCCGGCGTTCATGGCGGACGGCTTGGAGGCTGCACTGGATTCCAGCACGGTGACCCCGTCGAACCGCCGAGCAATTTCCGCCGTGTTGTCCGTGCAGCCGTTGCAGACCACGATCACTTCCACTTGCCGGGCAGCAGCCAGCGGGGCCAGCGGGGCGAGTGCCCGGGCGATCACGTTGGCCTCGTTGTGGGCCGGAATGATCACCGACCCGGCCGGAAAGAAGGCGGGTTCGGGGTCCCTCGTAGCACCGGGCAGCGTGGACCAGCTGTCCTCGTTGAGTACCGCTTGCAGCACGCCCCGCCGCTCCGCCTTCCAGCAGCGCAGGGTCTCTGAGAGCACTACCGCGCCCTGGAAGACCGCTGCATACGCGGCCGAGTGGTATTTGCGGATGTAGCGCACCCGATTGACGGCAAGCAGGGCATTCAGCCGGGCCGAACTTCCGGAACCGGCGCCCGCATGGGTCATGGTGGCCGCCGGCTCGTACCAGACGGTTTCACCGGCTGACCTCAGGCTGCGGAAAAAATCCGTTTCCTCCCAATACAGGAAATAGGACTCGTCCCAGGCCAGCGAGTCGGCCAGGCTGCGGCGGATCATCAGCGCCGCACCCGTGGCCCACTGCACCGTGTGCGGGTGCGCGTAGCTTTCCGGGTTGAAATCCGTGCCGGCCAGCCAGCCCGGCCGGTTGGCGGCCCGACGCCCCAGCAACGCGTCACCCAAGGCATTCGCGATGCCCGGTTCGCGGTACAGGGAGTGGCTTGTCGCGCCGCTTTCACTCAGGAGCCGGGGCACCACTGCACCGGCACGCGAAGCATTCAGCCGGTGCAGCAGAGTCTTCAGGCTGCCGCGCCCCACCGTGACGTCGGGGTTAAGCACCACAACCGTGGCGGCGTCCCCCGCCCGGCGCATTGCCGCATTGATGCCGCCGGAGTATCCCAGGTTTCCTCCCGTTGGAAACGCAATGACATCGGGGTGGGCGCCGCGCACCAGCGCGAGTGTGCCGTCGGTGGAGGAGTTGTCCGCCACCAGGACCCGCAGGGTGAGGTCCGCGGTCTCGTCCCGGAGACTCTCCAGCAGCAAACCGACGCCGTGCGCACTGTTATAGGTAACGACGATGACGACGGCGTCCGCCGCCCCGTCGGGACCGGTGAAGCGCCCGGGGGTCCGGAGGGCGGGGGCCGCGGACGGGACGGCTGCCAGCCGGGTGGGCGGCACCGTGCACGACGCCGTCCGCAGTTTCAGGTACGCCGGGGGGCCGTCAATCAGGTAGCGGCTGGCGAGCCGTTTGGGTTCCATGGCCAGCCGGTAGCCCCATTCCAGCCCGTGCTCGCTGGCCCACTGGGGCGCGCGCTGCACCCTCCCGGCCAGGAAATCCACTGCGGCGCCGAAGGCGAGCAGCACAGCGGCGCCGGTCAGGGCGGCGTAGTGGTCGATCCAGAGTTCCTGCCGCGGCTTGCCAAGTCCCACGTAGAGGATCTGGGTGCCCGCGGCTGCAATGCCTGCCGCGATCCGCTCCGAGTCGCGGGCAGACGCCAGTTCTTCCCGGTCCGGGGACCACATTCCGGCGACCTGGAGGCGCGGATGCTCCACGGCAATTTTCCGGGCCAGAAGCTGCTGGTTCTCCGGTGATCCGCCGAGAAAACCCACGCGGAGCCCTAACTGTTCTGCGCGGTCCAGCAGGGGCGAGGCGAGGTCGCTGCCCGCCAGCCGTGGCCAGCGATGCCCGGTGAGCCGTTGGGATTGCGAGACCAGCGGCGCACCATCCAGCAGATAGAGCCAGTCAACCGTGCTGGCAGGGTCGGCGTGCAGGGTGCCTTCCCATCGGCCGCCGGCCCCGAAGTGGTGCAGGTGGTCCAGGTTGACGGAGGCCACACCGAGGGGCGGGAGCCCCGCTTTTTCCGCCCGCGCGAGGATCAGGTCCAGGGCCGGCCCCGAGTCCATCAGATCAACCGGTGTGCCGCCCAGGATTACTTTGCTGGTGTCCTGATTTTCCACGCCGCCTCCTCAGTAGCTTTCCGTCGGAACCAGGTTCCCGTTGGCTTCGCGATAGCGCCGCCCGGTTACGGGGCAGAGCCAGCTGCCGCCGTCGTCCTGCTTAAGCGGATGGCCGGCCTCACCCACCCAGCCCATTTGCCGCGCCGGCACACCCGCCACCACGGCATAGGCCGGGACATCCCGGGTCACGACGGCGCCGGCCGCCACCGTGGCCCATTCGCCAATGGCGACCGGGGCGATGCACACCGCCCGCGCACCGACTGAGGCGCCCCTGCCGACAGTTACACCCACGGACACCCAGTCTTCGGAACCTTTGAGTGTCCCGTCAGGGGTGATGGCCCGCGGGTGCAGGTCGTTGGTGAGCACCGCCGCGGGGCCAATGAAGACGCCGTCGGACAGCCGGGCCGGTTCGTAGACCAGAGCGTAGTTTTGGACTTTGCAATTGTTGCCCAGCAGGACGGCCGGCCCCACATAGGCTCCGCGCCCGATGTTGCAGTTGCTGCCCAAAATGGCATCTTCCCGGATCTGCGCCAAGTGCCAGATCCGCGATCCTTCGCCGATGCTGGCGGATGCTGCCACGTCGGCCGTTGCCGCGATGGTGATCATGTCGTTCCTCCCAGGAATGGTCTTGCCGGAGACCGGCGTTGTTGGTGGTTTCACGTTCCGGCCACGCACCCAACGGACCGCTAGCGCGCCGAGCAGTGCGCCCAGGGTGTTGGTGGCGACGTCCCTCAGGCCGCCCTGGCGCTGGTCGAGGACCAGGAACTGGACTGTTTCAATCGCCCCGGAACCCAGCAGGCCCGCCAGTGCGGCCAGCCACCACCGGCGTGCCGGCAGCAGGCAGGCAGCCAGCACGCCCAGCGGCACGAAGAGCACCACGTTGGCGGCCGCCTCCACATGTCCGGAGCGGATTCCCGCCGTCAGGGGCTGTTCCTGCAGGAACAGCAGGAAGCCGCGAAGAATCCCCGCGACGGGACGTTCCACGGGCGTGGGCCAGAAGCCCACCAACGCCAGGAGTGCGAGGTATGAGGCGAACAGCACGACGGCCGCCGTTCGCGGCGTGGTGCCCTTCATCGCCTGGCCTCCGTCCCGAGACCGGCCAGCACCTGCAGTGCGGCTTGGGCGCCGGCATTCGCCGCGCCGTCAAGGAGGGCTTGAAACTCGAGGGCCCGTGCCGCCCAGGTGTGTCCGGAGGCGAATTCCTTCCGGCGCAGTTCCCTATCCCCGTCATTCCGTTGTGCCAGGGCAGCCTTCACTGCGAGTGCGAACTCCTGCGGCGCCGTCTGCACGGAGATCAGGTTCGTGTTGAGCCAGCGCGCCGAGGGCATGTCCGTGGACACGACGGCCAGCCCCGCCGCCAGGTACTCAAGCGTTTTCAGCGGAAAGCTCGCACGGTTGAAAGGCGAGTCGGTGTACGGTGTGATGCCCGCCCCGAAGGTGCACAGCTGGGCTGGCAGTTCCTCAGCAGCAAGTTCTCCCATCCAGCGGACGTTTTCGGCCCTGAGGAGGGCGTCCAGCCTGAGGCCGAAGGACGGGCTGCGGTCCGAGCGCGGTCCGATGACCACCAGCTTGACCCCGGAGGCCTGGACAGCTTCCAGAACATCAAGATCCAGCCTCTCGTTCAGGGTGCCCACCAGGCAGGCCGCAGGTTCGCGCGGCACCGGAGGCATCGAACCGGCAGGCTCAGGGCAGCCGTTGGGAATGACGGCGCAGGCCGGTTGCCCGGCCGGAACCGCTGCTCCTGGAACGGCAGCCGGGTTGAACCCGGCGAGCCGGGCCAGCAGCTCCCCGGAAACCGCCGCGACGCCGTCAGCCTGTGCCAGGTTGGATGCGAGGACGCTCCTGACGGCCGACCGCGATATCCCCATCAGGCGCGATCCCTCGAGCCAGTCGTCCGTCACGTAGAGGATCTTTGCTCCGGCGACCCCGCGGGGGAAACGGGCCAGCGGCATGGCGGAGACTACGGCCGCCGGTTTCCAGCCCGCACGGGCCACCGCGGACCGGATCGCTCGATGCTGCCACAAGGCCGTGATCCGGCGAATGAGCGGACGAGTCACCCCCGGCGGCGCCATCACCCTCAGCCGCAGGAGGGAATCGTCGAGCTGTTCCAGCCCGGACCGAAGGCTTCCCCGACGCGGCAGCCGGACAGGTACAGGCGGATCCACCCACATGACGGGCCGCGTCGCAGCGAGTTCCTGTACCAGACGCTTGTCAGTGCCTGCCACAGCATCCCAGTTGGTCCCGGCCATCCACACGATGGGACCGCGGGGACTCATGAGGCACCTCCTGCGGGCACTGCCCGCAGCGGCTGCCCGGCGGCGACGGGACGGGCGTTGAAGTCATCTGCCGTTGCCCGCCCGGTCAGGCGCGCCTGCAGCCGGCGGCACTTGTAGCGGAGGAAATGGCCGGCGGCCTCGAGTTCGCGGGCGTACGCCATGCGGCTGGCGGACGCGGTTTCCAGGGCAGCGCCGTAAATGTCCAGCTGGGCCTCCGCGGCATGTGCCAGCGAGTAGCGGTGCACCACGACGCGCCGGCCGAAGTCCCCGAGATCGGCGCGGAGCCGCTCGGCAGGCAGGATCTCGTACAGTACTTGGCGGAGCGCGGAAGCGCCGCCGGCCTGCCCGCTGCCCACGCCGTACCATCCCTGCCATAGAAAGGTATCAAGCGAGGAAGGCGTCAGGAGCTCCCAGAAGCCTGCCTCGCCCTGGACCACCAGCGGCTTGCCGAAGGCCAGCGCCCGCAGCGCGGATCCGCCCATGCCGAGGCAAACGTCGGCCACATCGTAGGCCGCCCGGGGGTCGGCAAGTTCGCCGGTAAGGACAACCGTCTGCCGGCCGGTCCTGATGTTGACCTGCGCCGCACGCGCGGCAACTTCCGTACGCGCCGGGCCGTCACCGGCAATGAGCAGGCAAACCCGCATCGTGGCCGGGAGGGAAGCCACCGCGTCCATGGCGCTGAGGATGCCCTCCAGCTTGAGCTCCCTGGCCAGGCGGGACACGATGGCTACAACGTACGCGCCCTCCGGGACGCCCCACGTCATCCTGAGGTCTCCCTGGGCGAGGTCAAGGCCGGGGCGGTTCGCGTCCACGTCGACAGGTGGCTCCAGCACCGTAACGGCTGAGCGGCCGAAGCCGGCCTCCACCTCCGCGATCTGGTGGGTGCCGACCGTCAGGGGGACGTGCTTGGGGATGAACGGGGCGACGGCCATGGACATCACAGTGGACACTGCCGCCGCACGGGGCATCCGCCGTGCGGCCAGATAGCATTCCAGCGAGGGCGGCCACTCATAGCCGTGCAGGATGTCTATCCGCCGGCGTTCGACCAGCCCGGCCAGCGCCCGGCTAACCGCCACCGACGGCCGCCTGCCCGGTTCCGGCGCGGCCACGAATTCCAGCCCCAGCCGCCGGATACTGTCCACGAGCGGCCCGGGCCGCCCGAACACGATGGTCTCGTGGCCCAGCCTGGCTACGGCTCCGGCGAGCTCGATCGCGTTGATCTGGCTGCCGCCGATGCCGAGGTCGTGGGGGTAGACAAGGATTCTCATGGGACCAGCTCTCCTACTTCCGAGCGGGCCTCGCGGCCCACATCCTTCAGCAGCTTCACGTCATCCCGGCGCCAGTACAGCAACGCCGCGGCCGTGGACGCAGCAAGCAGTGCGCCCGCAGGAAGTTCCAGCCAGGGCGCGGGCAGCCAGCTGACCAGGCCAAGCGACAAGGCACCGACGGCAAGGGAAGCCAGTGCGGGGACCCACACCACGGACGAGACGGCCCGCACGGAGATGCCTGCGTTGGCGAGCTGCCATAAACACAGCGGCAGCAGGATGCAGCCGCAGACCAGGGCCTGCGCAAAAGCCAGTCCCTGCAGGCCGCCCAGGGCTGCACCGGCAGCGAGTGCGGGCACCAGCACCGCCAGGCTGCCGGCCTGGATGGCGAACACCGTGCCGGACCTGCCCAGGACCACCATGAAGTCATAGGCCAGGTCCGAGAAGATCCGGCTGACAGCGCCCACCACCAGCCAGGAGAGCGCGGCAGCCGCCGGCAGCCATTCCTTGCCGTAGACAAGATCCACCAGCGGCACTGCGCTTCCGGCCAGGAACATCACGGGCGGCAGCGTCGCCGCGGCGAGGACCGCCACCACCGAGACCAGCGCCGAGTTCATGGCTGCCTTGTCCTGCTGGAGTGCCGAAAACGCGGCCGGCGCCACCCTGCGGAGGGGCTGGGCGAGGATGCTGACGGGCCAGTTGGAAAGGTTGAACGCGAGGACGTAGAAGGCAAGTGCCGCCGGTCCCAGCAGGGCTCCGGCCGTCAGCTGGTCCGCGTAGCCGACCGCGAAGAAAATGATGCTCGTGCCCGCCAGCGGCAGGCCGAACCGAAGCAGGGGTCCGAGCTGGTTGCGGTCCAGGCCGAAACGATACGGCACGGGCGACGCCGCCAGGAACATGGCGGCTGACACGAGGCTTCCGGCGACCCTGCCCACCGCCAGCGCCATGGCGCCCATTCCCGCGAGCGCCAGGACAATGGACAGCACGGCTCCCGTCCAGACGTTGACCTGGTCGATCCCCAGCCGGGTCTTCTCCTTGAAGTCGCGCTGGAGCAGGGCCGCCGGAGATGCCACCACACCGTTGATGAAGACGCTGAGGATGAGGACCCGAACCACGTCCGTGGCCTCGGGGTCGCCCATTGCGGCCGCGAACGCGGGAGCAGCAAGGACGGCACCGGCGCAGAACAGGCCGCTGCCCGCCACCGAGATGCTGTTGACGGTGGGCACTATTTTCGCCGGGTCGCCGGGCCACCGGACGATCGCCAGCGAAACGCCAAGCTCGTTGAAGCTGAGCACGGCCATCAGGGCCACCAGCGCCACCGCATAGGTTCCGAAGGAGTCCGGGCCCAACATCCTCGCCAGGACGATGCCAATCCCGAGCGTGCCCACCTTCGACACCACCGTGTTCAGGAGGCTCCACGCGAAGGCGTTCGAGGCGCCGGGGGCGCTGTTTCCTTGTGTCATGGCCGTTCCATGGCCGCGAGCAGTTGGCCGATGACGTACTCCTGCTGCCGGGCGGTGATATGCGGGTAGATCGGCAGGGAGAGCATGGTTGCGGCGGCTTCTTCGGCCACCGGGAAGGATCCGCGGCAGAATCCGAGGTGCCGGTAGGCGCGGCTGAGGTGCATCGGAACGGGGTAGTGGATACCGGCGCCGATCCCGGCACCGTTGAGGGCGGCGAGCACACGGTCCCGCTCCAGGATCCGGATGACGTAGAGGTGCCAGACGTCGACGTTGCCTTCGGCCGTGCGTGGCAGCACAATGCCGGGGACGTCCCGGAGCATCTCCGAATAGCGGGCGGCGGCCTCCCGCCGTCGTTCGTTCCAGGCCGCCAGGCGGCGCAGTTTGGAGTTCAGCACCACTGCCTGGATGGTGTCCAGGCGGGAGTTCATGCCAATCGCGTCGTGCTCGTACTTGACGGAGCTGCCGTGGGCGCCCAGAAGGCGGACACGGGCGGCTATCCCGTCGTCGTTCGTCAGGACCGCTCCGGCGTCGCCGGCTGCACCGAGGTTCTTGCCCGGATAGAAACTGGTTCCGGCCACGCTGCCCAGCGTGCCGGCGAAGCGCCCGTGCCGGGATGCGCCCTGGGCCTGCGCGGCATCCTCGACGATGACGGCGCCGCAGCCGTAGGCAGCGGCCTTGAGCTTCTCAACGAACGCAGTCTGCCCGAAAAGGTGCACTGCCACGATCGCCTGTGTCGCCTCAGTCACTGCCTCACTGACCCGCTGGGGATCGATGAGCAGGTAGTCGGGGTCCACGTCGACAGGCACCGGGACCGCCCCGATCCGGCTCACGGCCTCGGCCGTGGCGATGAACGTGTTGGCCGGCAGGATGACCTCCCCGCCGGGCACGACCCCGGCTGCGCGGAGTCCCAGCTCCAGCGCGTCGGTTCCGTTGGCGACGCCGACGCAGTGCCGGGCGCCCACGAAACGGGCGTAGGCGTGCTCGAATTCGGCAACCTCGGGGCCGCCGATGAAGGAGGTCCGCGCGAAGACCTCCCGGATGCCGCTCTCCACTTCTTCGGCGATTTCCTGCTGTTGCGCGCCGAGGTCAACGAGGGGTACGGACAAGGGGAAAGTGGGTGAAAGAGTCATCGTCCGCCTCCTGAAACTGCGGCCGTTTGCATGGCACGCTTGATGGCCCGCGCCGGAACGCCGGCCCAGGTCTCGCCGGCCGGAACATCGGCCAGCACTACGGCCCCCATCCCTACGGTGGCGCCGGCGCCGATGACGGTCCGTTCGCGCACGCTGGAGTTCATGCCCAGGTAGGCCGCCTGCCCCACGCGGACGCCGCCGCCCAGCGAAACGCCGGCCGCAAACGTGGCAAAGTCCTCCACCGCGTCGTCGTGCGTAAGGGTCACCCCGGGCATCACCACCACATGGTTGCCAATGGTCACGCCGGCTGTCAGCGTGACGTGGCCCAGCAGGATGTTGCCGCGGCCGATCAGGCATCCCTCCGGGAGCCGCACCGAGGCATCAACCACGGTGGCGTAGCGCCGGTCCGGGAACCCGAGCGCGGCAAGCCTGGCCACTATTCCGGCCCGCCCGCTGCCTGCGCCGACACAGACCACCACCTTGGCGTCCGGATAGTTGAGCGCGTGGCTGACCGGTCCCAGGACGTGCGAGCCGTCCACCGTGGTGCCCGCCCTGCCCGGATCGTCGTCGAGGATCCCGACGACGTCGAACTGGCCGCTGTCGCGCACTGCGGCGAGGACTTCGCGGGCGAGCCCGCTGGCAGCGATGAGAATGAGGTCAGCCACGGTTTCCCTCCCCGCTTGCCAGTCGGATGGACCGCAGCACCCGGGACTGCTCGCCGGCGGTCAGCTGGTGGTACACGGGCAGGATGAGCGTGTTGTCGGTCAGCCGCTCGGTGACGGACAGGTCGGCGGGCCCGGTATCCCTGCCGGCGTACGCCGGCTGCCTGTGCGCGGCCATGATCCCGCGGCGGGCAGAGATGCCGTCGCGTGCCAGCCGCTCCAGGAGCTCTTCACGGCCGAGGGGGAACGACGGCAGGACCTCAACCCAGAATGACTGGAAGTTGCTGGTGCCATAGTCGGGATCGCGGACAAACCGCAGCCCCCCAACCCGGTTCAGGGCCGACTGGTAGCTGGCCACGATGTACCGGCGACGGGCCACGGCCTCGCCCAGCCGCCCCAGCTGGACCAGCCCCACTGCCGCCTGCATGTCCGTCATCCGGAAGTTGAACCCGGCTTCGAGGTATTCCTCCGCCGGGGCCAGGAGGGCGGCATGGCGGTCGTTGGCCGAAACGCTCATGGCGTGTTCGCGCAGCCTCCGCGCCCGGCCGGCCCACTCCGGGTTCAGCGTGGTCAGCATGCCGCCCTCGCCGGTGGTCAGGATCTTGCGCGGGTGGAAGGACCACGCAGCCAAGTCCGCACCGGCCCCCACGGGCCGCCCTCGGTACGTGGAGCCCGCCCCGCACGCGGAATCCTCGATCACCGTAATGCCCAAGGGGTCGCACAGTGCCCGGATGGGGTCCAAATCCACCGGCATTCCGCCTTGGTCCACTGCGATCACAGCCTTGGTGGCCGGGGTCAGTGCGGCGGCGACTGTCTGAGCCGAGACGTTGCCGGTTTCGGCTTCAACGTCGCAAAAAACCGTCCGTGCCCCGACGTAGCCTGCGGCGTTGGCCGTGGCGATGAAGGAGAAGGACGGTACCACCACGTCGTCGCCCGGGCCGATGCCCGCCACCTTCAGCGCCAGGTGCAGTGCCGTGGTGCAGTTGGAAACCGCGACGGCGTACATCGCCTTTTGGGCGGCGGCGAAGGCTTCCTCGAACTGCGCCACCCGGGGGCCCTGCGCCACCCAGCCGGACGCGATCACCTCGGCGACGGCCTCCGCCTCTTCGACCCCTAGCCACGGTTTCATGACATTGATGCGGCTCAGCGCCCGATCCTGGCTAATGGTCACCGCACGCCTCCGACCCGGGTGGCCGCGATTTCGCTTCGCAGCGGACGCCACCAGTCCACGAGTTCCCGAAGGCCGTCCTCGAGTCCGGTTTCCGCCGCGAAGCCAAGGTCCAGCCGGGCGGCCGAGACGTCCGCGAGGCGGCGGACAACGCCGTTGATGGCGCGGTCCGGACCGTGCTCCACCTGCAGGCCGGAATCCATGGCCCGCAACAGGGCCTCGGCAAGCTCCAGGAGGCTGGTTTCTTCACCGCTGGCCACGTTATAGACGCCTTCGCGGACACCGCTGCCGGCGGCCAGGATATTGGCGCGGGCAACGTCCCGGGTGTGGATGAAATCCATGGTCTGACGTCCGTCACCGAAAATCAGCGGCGGCAGGCCGTCCGCGATGCGCTCCATCCAGCGCACCAGCACCTCCGTGTAAAGCCCGTGGACGTCCATCCGTGGTCCGTAGACGTTGAAGTAGCGCAGCAGGACGTAGTCCAGTCCGGTCATGGCCCGGAAGCTGCGGGCCATGCCCTCGTTGAAGGACTTCGCCGCGCCATAGAACGTGTCGTTGTTGTGGTGGTGGTGGCGTTCCGTGGTGGGGAAATCCTCCGCCATGCCGTACACCGAGGCGCTGGATGCCGCCACCAGCTTGCCCACGCCGTGGTCGGCTGCGGCCTCGAACACGTTGAACGTGCCGTCCACCAGCACTTCCAGGGCCAGCCGCGGCTCCTCGGCGCACTGCGTGATCCTGATGGCCGCCTGATGGAAGACGATGTCCTTGCCGCGGGTGAGGTCGTGGACCAGGTCCCGGTCGCGGAGATCGCCTTCGACAAGCTCCACCCTGCCGGTGGCAACGGCATCGTCGAGATTGGCGCGGCGGCCACGGACCAGGTTGTCCAGGACTGCCACCTGCTCGACGCCGGCGGTGATCAGGTGGTCAACGATCGTGGATCCGATGGTTCCGGCGCCGCCGGTGACCAGGACCCGTGCGCCCTGGAGCATGCTCATCGCCGTCCCTCCATCTGGGCTTCGTTGCCCGTGACGGCGACCGACTGTCCGCCGCTGCTGAGGCTGCGGCTGACCGCCTCCAGCACGGACAGCACCCTCAGCCCGGATGCGCCGCTGGTCCGTGCAGGCCGGAGATGCCAGATGCTGCTGGCAAATTCCGCCACCATCTGGCCAAGGGCCTCGTGTTCGGGCAGTGCCGGCGACCAGGTATCACCCAGCCGGTACGAAATGGCGAATGCCTTCTTCTCCGCCGGTGACCGGTATTTCCGGTCCAGGCTGACGCCCCGGTCGTAGACACTGAGCCGCTGCTGTGGGTTCAGGTCGTCCCAGACCAGGGTCCGCTGGGAGCCGCCCACCACCATCTGGCGGATCTTGGTGGGACTGAGCCAGTTCACGTGCACGTGCGCCATGGCGTCGTTGGGCAGCGCAAAGGTCAGGTGCCCCACGCAGTCGCGTCCGGTGCCCAGGGGATCAGCGCCGTGGGCGGCCACTTCCACCGGCCGGAGGCCGCCGG
Source organism: Arthrobacter sp. P4_H3 (assembly GCF_056400885.1). Taxonomy (NCBI): domain Bacteria; kingdom Bacillati; phylum Actinomycetota; class Actinomycetes; order Micrococcales; family Micrococcaceae; genus Arthrobacter; species Arthrobacter sp. P4_H3. Next base: position 42,787 of record NZ_JBFUKK010000006.1, on the reverse strand, counting down.
GCAGGATGAAGTCGATGATGGACAGGTCGTGCGGTGCGAGGTCCCAGAACACGTCCACGTCCGGCTGGACGAGCCCCAGGTTGATCCGCACCGAGTCGATGAACAGGATCTCGCCCAGGGACCCGTCCGCGATGAGTTCCCGGATTTTCAGGACCGCGGGCGTGTAGCAGTACGTATGATCCGCCATCAGGACCAGGCCCCGGCTTTCGGCCTCTTCGACCATCTCCACGCCTTTGGCCCTGCTGTCGGCCAGGGGCTTTTCCACCAGCACGTGTTTGCCTGCCCGCAAGGCCGTCAGGGCGATCCCGTGGTGGGTGTGGGCCGGCGTGGCGATGGCCACCGCGTCGACCTCGACGGTGTCCAGCAGTTCGTCGACGGATTCGCAGACCGGAACACCCCCGTTCGCTGCGGCGAGCTTGAGGGCGCGGTCCCGGTCCATGTCCACGACCGCGGACAGTGTCCAGTCGGGGCTGGCCTTGAAGTTGCGGGCAAGGTTGGGCCCCCAGTAGCCGGCGCCGATGACGGCGGCCCGTAAAGGCGCGGCGGAAGCCAATAAGTCAAGATCCCTGCGGTAGGACTCTTGTGACGCGTCCATGTCTGTCCCCTCTTCTTAATACGCGCCCGAAGGCATGCACATTGCTTTGAAGGTCCGCCACATGATGATGACGTCCCCCATGATCGACCAGTTTTCGACGTAGTAGAGATCGAGGCGCACGGCCTCGTCCCAGGGCAGGTCCGAGCGGCCGTTAACCTGCCAGAGTCCGGTGATTCCCGGTTTGATGAGCAGCCGGCGGTGGGTGTGCCGTTCGTAGGCTTCCACCTCGCGCTGCAGCGGCGGCCGGGGGCCCACCAGGCTCATCTCGCCGGTGAGCACGTTCCAGAACTGCGGCAGTTCATCCAGCGAGTAGCGGCGCATCCAGCGTCCGCAGCTGGTCACCCGCGGATCGTTCTGCATTTTGAACAGCACGCCCGCACCCTGGTTGCTCGCCATCAGTGCAGCGAGTGACGCTTCCGCGTCGGTGACCATGGACCGGAACTTGATCATCCGGAACGGACGGCCGGCTTTGCCGACGCGCTCCTGCTTGAAGAACACCGGCCCCGGACCGTTCCGTTTGACGATGACCGCGAGGGCCAGGAACAGCGGCGACAGCAGGACGAGGGCCACGGAGGCACCCGCGATGTCCAGGAGCCGCTTGAGCACGTGCTTGCCGCCGCTGTATTGCGGCACGTCCACATGCATGAGCGGCAGTCCCTCGACCGGCCGCCAGTGGATCCGCGGCCCTGCCACGTTCGTCAGCGTGGACGCCAGGACGAGTTCGGCTCGATGTTCTTCCAGCCGCCATCCCAGCTCCCGGATGTACTGGTTGCCTCCCGGCACCGGCCCCGCCACGATGACTGCCTCTGCACCGTGATTTCCCACGGTCCGGACAACGTCGTCGGTGGAGGACAGCACCGGAATCCGGCGGCCGTCGACGTCGAGCGTCATCCCCCGGCGGGCTCCAGGCAGGGACACCCCCAGGATTTCGTAGGCCGCGCCGGTCTTTTTGGCGATCCGACCGAGGACGTAGCGGACATCGTTCGGCTCGCCAATGACTATCGCCTTCACCAGGAACTGGCCCTCGGCCTGTTTCCGGTTGTACCAGCGGCGGGCGAACCACCGGTTTCCCACCAGAGCCAACAGGCCCAGCGGGAACGACGCCACATAGAACGCCCAGGCCGGTTCCAGCCGGAACACCACCAGGAACACCGCCAGGAGGCCAAAGACGCGGGTGGTGGAGACGGCAACGCGCTTGTATTCGCTGGAGCCGATGCCGAGTACTTTCGGGTCCCGGGTCCGGTAGAAGTGGAGGGCACCGATCCATGCCACCGCGAGGCCGGCGGCCAGGAGGGCGCCGAGCGCATTTTCGCGGCTTTCCGCAAAGGAGTGCCCGCCGTCGAACCGGATCACGTACCCGGCGAGCACTGAGACAACCACCAGCAGGGAGTCGGTCAGTCGGAGGCAGCGGGCAAGAAAGCGGGCCCATTCCCGGCCGGACACCTTGTCTGCGGACGGCTGCCGTTCCGGGCTGCCGGGGGAACCCCCGACGACGGCGCCAAGCGGCGGAGCGGCGGCGGTCCCGGAGGTCCCTCCGGGACTCAGGAACCTCAGCACGAACGGGCTTGTTTTACCCAGCTGGCTCACTGCAGCCCCCAAACATTGGTGGCGGAGGGGCGCCACGCGCAGGCAGACCATGTCGCCATTGCCTATCCCCCCGAACATTGGTAGGCGGCATCGGTTGATGCCTTCCCCAATGAAAGCCGTGGGCCGGTGCCTGCGTCACGAGCGGCACCTACCCGGCTTTCTATGCATGCCCTTGGAGCTTTATGCGTGTGCTACTCGGACGGGTCGTGGGCCGTTAGGTGGGGGTGCCGGGTATTACGTGGACCCACGGCAGGGGGGGACACCCGGCCCTACGCGAAATCGGGGCCCGGCGGCGGGCTCCCGAAGGCATCCCCGGGTTGGCAGCGGTAGCTCCTGAGCGGTGCAAAAACCGCGCCAATTCAGGGATGTTGGCGTTCGTGACGCAGCCGCAATCCGCCTGAAACAGGGCCCGGACATGATGTGAGTATGAAGCGCAAGGCACAGTCCCCCGAATCGGCCGACTTGAGCTGCGAAGTTTGCGGCCAGATGCCGGAACCGCCAAAAGCCCGGCTGACCCTGGCGAATATCGCGGTGATGCTGCCTATTGAACTCCTGGTGCATGCCGCCGTGGTGGAGACGCATCTCCCCTATGTGGCCAAGGTCCTGGTACTTACCCTGACCGCTACGGTGCTGGTCATCTGGGTGGCCGAACCGTCAGCTGCCCGGATGCTGAGGAGCTGGCTGCATGCGCCGGCCCTGCGGCACCGCAAACGGCTGAATACGGCACCGGCCCTGTGGCGGGCGCGCACAGTGCTGCGCGATGAGCCCGGGTCGCTTCAGAAGATTACACAGGCGCTGGCACGGCTGGACACCAACATCCTCAGCATCCACATCCATCCGGTGGCGGGCGGTGTATTGGACGAGTTCGTCCTGTCCGCCCCGGGGCACCTTCGCGAGCGCGGGCTGCTCGAGGCACTTCGCGACGGCGGCGGCCGGCACGCCCATGTCTGGCCCACCACTGCCTTGGCGATGGCCGACGGCCAGACCAGGGCCCTGAGCCTGGCCGCCCGGATCGCCGGCAATCCGAAGGAGCTGCCGCTGGCCGTGGCCGAGCTGCTGTCGGCGAGGATCGTTCCCGAGGCCATTGAGGGCCGCCAGGAAGCTCCGGCCTCGGCCGACGCCGGAACGGTGCTCAAGATCCCGACCGCGTGGCACGGCCCCATCACCTTCTACCGGCCCGGCGAACCGTTTACTCCCGCCGAGTCGGCGCGCGCGCACCGGCTGGCCGAACTCGCCGAGATCCTGGCGCACAGCGACAGCCGGTAACCGGATTTTCGACGGAGGACTCCAGAGACGAACAGTCACAATCGGTAAATAAGCGACCCGGCAGGCGTTGCCGGAAAAACCCTTGACAGTGGCAGGGGTCACTTCTATCTTTAATTTTGGGATCCCAAAACGGGATCCCAAAAGTGAGCATTTCCCGGACCCTGCGCCCCGAACGGCGTACTCCAGATCCCGCCCGGGAAAGTAAGGCCTCCGCCCGATCCGGCCGCGGCCAGCCACAGCACCAGAGTCTTTCCCCTGCCCGCAATCTTCCCCGTGAAGGAGAAGCTGTGTCTCTTCCAAGTACCGAAACTTCAAATACCGAAACGTCAGGTTCCGAAACCGACCCAACCGCAGTTCAGGCCACAGAAGGCCAGACCGGCAAGGACGGCGTGCAACGGCGCACCAACGTCCGCTGGAAGCTCTTCCTGCTGCTCCTCGTCCTGGTCGCCGTCAATTACATCGACCGCGGCTCCATCTCAGTGGCGCTCCCCATCATCCAGAAGGAATTCAACATGGCCCCGGAGCTGGTCGGCCTGCTGCTTTCCGCCTTCTTCTGGACCTACGCCCTCATGCAAATCCCGGTCGGCCTGCTGATCGACAAGTTCGGCCCGCGCAAGGTCATGACCGCCTCGTGCGTCGGCTGGGGCGCCGCAACGGCCGCCTCAGGCATGGCCGGCGGCTTCCTGAGCATGTTCATTGCCCGGCTTGGTATCGGCGTCACCGAGGCCGGCGTCATGCCCGCCGGCGGCAAGCTGAATGCCATCTGGATGCACAAGTCCGAACGCGGCCGCGGTGCCACCATCTTGGACGCCGGAGCTCCCCTCGGCGCAGGACTGGGCGGCATCCTCATCGCCGGATTGATCGCCGCCACCGGCAGCTGGCGCAGTTCCTTCGTCATCGCCGGTGCGGCCACGGTGCTCATGGGCCTGGCCGTCTGGTGGTACGTCCGGGACAACCCGCGCCAGCACCGCGGCGTCAACGCCGCCGAAGCCGACTACATCGAGGCCTCCCACGCCGCGGAGGACGCCGAGGCCGAGCTGGACGGCAGCAAGGGCAAGCGCGCCCTGCTCCCCTACCTGAAGTTCCGCTCCTTCTGGGCCATGTGCTTCGGCTGGCTGGGCTTCAACGGCGTGTTCTACGGACTCCTCACCTGGGGCCCGCTCTACCTCGCCCAGGCCAAGGGCTTCGACCTGAAAACCATCGGGTGGTCCACGTTCGTGATCTTCGGCGCCGGCTTCGTCGGGGAGATCCTGGGCGGCACCCTTGCCGACAAATGGCGGGCAGCCGGCGCCTCCGCGAACCGCGTCATGCGCACGCTGCTGGGCATCTCCAGCGTCGTGGTGGTGGGCGGCCTCGTCGGGGTGACCGTCGTGGCAGACCCGACCACCGCCGTCGTACTCCTGTCCGTAGTGATGTTCTTCCTCCGCTGGGTGGGACTCTTCTGGAGCATCCCGTCCATCCTGGGCGGCCGGACCAATGCCGGTGTCCTGGGCGGCGCGATGAACTTCAGCGGCAACATCTCGGGCTTCGTCACCCCTATTGCCGTCGGCCTGATCGTGGGCGCCACCGGCTCCTACACCTGGGCGCTGCTGTACTTCGTCGGGTCCGCGATCATCATGGGCGTGTCCGTCCTGACGCTGGATTACAACAAGCGCCTGCCCGTATAAGCCGGCCACACCAAGCATTTCAACAGTTTTTCCGGTTTGGGATCCCAAAACCATTGACATGGACATACCCACGATTTACCGTCATATTTGGGATCCCAAATTGGTCGTCCGAGGACATCATCCTCACCCCCAACCCCAACCCCGTCGCATTGCCCAGGAGGGCCACATGTCGATTAACTCCCAAACCCGAGGTCCCGTGTCCGACGCCAAGCCGAAGGGCGGCGGGAACTCAATGAAGAGGGTCGTCGCCGCGAGCTTCGTCGGTACTACCCTCGAGTACTACGACTTCTTCGCGTACAGCACAGCAGCCTCCATCGTCTTCCCCATCCTGTTCTTCCCCGGCTCGGACCCGGCCACCGGTCTCCTGCTGGCGCTGGCCACCTACGCGGTGGGCTATGTAGTCCGGCCGCTGGGCGCCGCGATCTTCGGCCACTTCGGTGACAAGATCGGCCGCAAGAACGTCCTGGTCACCACCCTGCTCCTGATGGGCCTGGCCAGTGCCGCCGTCGGGCTCCTGCCCACCTACGAAAACATCGGCGTCTGGGCCCCGGTCCTGCTGGTCTCCCTGCGCTTCCTGCAGGGCATCGGCATCGGCGGCGAATGGGGCGGCGCCGCCCTCATGGTCACCGAGTCGGACAAGAGTGGCCGCCGGGGTTTCTTCGGCAGCCTGGTGCAGAGCGCGGCTCCCACCGGCCTGCTCCTGGCCACCGGCATCTTCACGCTCATGACCTCGGCACTGTCCAAGGACGCCTTCCTGTCCTGGGGCTGGCGCATCCCGTTCCTCATTAGCTTCCTGCTGGTTGCCATCGGACTGTACATCCGCATGAAGCTCGCCGAATCCCCTGTCTTCGAAGAAGCCGAGAAGAAGGCCGGCGAGAAGAAGCAGGAAGAGGTCAAGGCCCCGCTCCTCTACGTCTTCACGCACTACAAGAAGGCTCTGGCCCTGGCCGTCGGCGCCCGCATCGGCAGCGACATCGCGTTCTACATCTTCGCGCTGTTCGTCCTCGTCTACGGCACCGAACACCTGGGCCTGCCCAAGAGCCTGGCCCTTGCGGCATCCACCGTGTCCGCCGTCGCACAGATGATAGCCATCCCGCTGTTCGGTGCGCTCTGCGACAAGGTGGGCCGCCGCCCGGTGATGATCGGCGGCGCCGTAGCCGGCATCATCTACAGCTTCGTATTCATCGCGATGCTCAACTCCAGGGACCCGTTCCTGGTGATGATCGCCCCCGCCATCGGTCTGGTGATCGTGGCCGCGATGTACGCCCCCGTGGCGTCCTTTATCCCCGAACTGTTCCCCACCAAGGTCCGCTACACCGGTGCCGCCGTTGGTTTCCAGTTGGCCGGCGTCTTCGGCGGCGGTTTCGCCCCGCTGATCGCCATCCAGCTGATCACCCTCACCAGCACCGGATTCTCCGTGGCCGGGTACCTCTCCGCGGCCCTGCTGCTCATGGTCTACTGCGTCTTTGTTGCCAAGGAAACGTCCAAGATCGCGATGACCGACGCCGGCAACACCGCCGCTGCCACCACCCGATAGGAGCCCCGACAATGAACAACACCGTCATGCCTCCTGCAGAGCTCAACAGCGAACAGCTGACCGGCCTATCCATGGTCGAGTGGGCCGTCGCCCTGCGGGAACGCCGGCTGACCGCCGTCGAATGCCTGGAACTGCACCTTGAGCGGATCGCCCGGGAGAACCCCCGCCTGAACGCCATCGTTACGCTCAACCCGTTGGCACAGCAGGAAGCCGAGGCAGCCGATGCCGCGGCGGCCGAGGGCCGGTTCCTTGGGCCCCTGCACGGAGTCCCGTTCACGGTGAAGGACACGCTGGCCACCAAGGGATTGCGGACGACGGCGGGAAGTCCCCTTCTGGGGGACTACGTTCCGGAGCAGTCCGCGACGGCGGTCCGGCGCCTGCAGGAGGCAGGCGCCGTGTTGGTGGGCAAGACCAACTGTTCGGAGTTCGCCGTCGAGACACACACCCGCAACCCGCTCTTCGGCGACACCTGGAACCCCTGGGACACGGGCCTCACCTCGGGCGGTTCCACGGGCGGGGACAGCGCGGCCGTGGCCTCGGGCATGAGTGCCTTCGGGCTCGGCACCGACTTTGGCGGCTCCATCCGCTGGCCGGCGCACTGCACCGGCATCACCAGCCTGCGCCCCACCCCGGGCCTGGTCCCGGAGACCGGGCTGCTGCCCTACGTTCCGCCGGCGGACGGCAGCCTTCCCGCCCCGAACTCGATGTCCGCCCTGCACCGGCTGGGCACCATGGCCTGGCTGGCCCGCAGCGTGGAGGACCTGGGCGTGCTGCTCGGCATCCTCGCCGGGCCGGACGGCGTCGATCCCTCCACCGTGCCGGTGCCCCTGGGCGGTCCGGTGGATTCCTTGGCCGGCATCACCGCGGCATGGTTCGAGGACGAGGGCACGCATCCCGTCCGGGACGATCTGGTGGCTGCCGTCCGGAAGGCCGCGGAAGCCCTCGAGGGCCTCGGTGTCCGGACGGCCCACGGTCGGCCCCCGGGCGTGGACAGGGCAGCTGCTGCCTTCGTGGCCCTCCGCACGGCCGAGGGAATGCCCGAGGTCGTGGAGCTCGCCACGGGCCGCGAGGACCAGTTGGGCAGCAACCTCCGCAGCTCCTTGCTGGGCGCCGAACCCAGCACAGTGGCGGACTACCGCAAGGCCGCCGCGGAACGGGATGCCATCCGGACCCAGGTCCTGGGCTTCATGGCGGAACACAACATTCTGCTCCTCCCGGTGGCCAGCGTACCGGCGTCGGATCCCCGGACCGGAGTCTTCAATGTCAACGGCAAGGACATTCCGTGGACCGAACTGGGCTCGTGCTGCCGGGCCATCAGCATCCTCGGTTTCCCGGTGGCGGTGGTGCCGTGCGGGCTCTCCAGCGAAGGCCTCCCGGTCGGCATCCAAGTGGTGGGCCGGCCGTACCGCGACCGCGAAGTACTCGCCGTCGCCGCGGCCCTCGAACGGGAGTTCGGTCGCTTCAGCCCTCCGTCATTCCGTTCCCGGCCAGCGTCAGCGGGCTGAGCAGTGGTGGATGCCGCCAAGGACATAGAGTCGCTTAAAAAACCACGAATGGAGCACCATGCTTGCCGCAGAAGAAACCCAGAACAAGGAACGACCCCTCCGCGAGACTGTCCGGGATACGCTCCGCACCAGGATCTTCGAAGGGCATTACGCTCCCGGCACCCGGCTGGTGGAACGCGACCTGGCGGCCGAGTTCAATGTCTCCCGGCTGCCGGTCCGCGAGGCGCTGCGTATGCTGCGCCAGGAGGGCCTCCTCAGCGACCGGGGAGCCCGCGGTGCCGAGGTCAGCTCACTGAGCCCCAAGGACGTGGAGGATCTCTTCGACGTCCGCCAGTCGCTGGAGGTACTGGCCTGCCGGCTTGCCTCCGTGCGCGCAACACCGGAGGACCTGGGCTACCTTGACGGCCTGCTGGACGAGGCCGAACGCTGCCTCGCCAAGGGCGCCGTCATGGACGCCCACCGCGCCAACAGCGAATTCCACGACGCCATCACCCGGATCGCGGACAATGGCTTCCTCAGGTCCGCCCTGGAGCCCCTGCAGGGCCGCATGCACTGGCTGTTCCGCCATGTGAGCGACCTGCCCGAACTGATCCGGGAGCACCGGGAACTCTACGCCGCCATCGCCAGCGGCGATCCGGACCGCGCCGCGGCCCAGTCGGCGTCGCACATCGGCAAATACCGCGAACAATTCCCCGACGACTTCCAGAAAACAGAACCCGATCTTCACCGGAAGAAAAAATGAAACTCCTTGTCATCAACCCCAACATCAGCGACGACGTCACTGCGCTGATCGAATCGGAAGCCCTGCGCTCGGCCTCGCCGGACACCGAACTGGTGGTCCGCACCGCCGGGTACGGCGTCGAATACATCGAAACCCGCTTTGAGTCCCTGATCGCCGCCGGCGCCGTGGCAGAGGTCATCGCCGAATACACCGCGGAAACGTCCGGCGGCGGCGCTGGCTCCCGCGCGGACCGCATCGACGCGGCACCCGTCGACGGGGCCCCCGTCGACGCAGTCGTCGTCGCGGCCTTCGGGGATCCGGGCATGCCTGCCCTGAAGGAACTCACGGACGTCCCCGTCATCGGCATCACGGAAGCTGCCCTGTGCGCCGCAGCCCTGCAGGGCCACCGCTTCTCCATCATCGCCATCTCGGACCGGATCCGGCCCTGGTACCTGGACTGCGTGGAACGCTTCGGCCTCGGCGGCCGGCTGGCCTCCATCCGCTCCATCAACGAAAGCCTCAACGGCATCGGTACAGTCCAGCAGGACTTCAAGGAAACGCTGCTGGCACTCAGCCGGCAGGCCGTCGCGGAGGACGGGGCCGACGTCGTGATCCTCGCCGGCGCGCCCCTCGCCGGCCTGGCCCGCGAACTTAGCGGCCAGATCCCGGTCCCGGTGGTCGACGGCATCTCCGCCGGCATCCGCATGGCGGAGGCCGTCGTCGGACTTCAATCCGGCCCGCACCGGGCCGGCGCCTTCGCGCCGCCGCCGCTCAAGGCCCGCAAGGGACTCTCCGAAAACCTCGACGCCGCCCTGGCCGCCGCACAGTCTGCACCCGCCGCTTCAAAGAATTAGGAGGACAAAGATGTCCCGCATTCCCGACCTCGTCATCGCCCACGGCACGGTGGTCAACAGCACCGGCCGGCGCAACGCCCACGTGGTGGTTCAGGACGGCCGCATTGAACAGCTGGTCGACGCGACCGAACCGGTCCCGGCGGCCGGGCGCACCGTGGACGCCACCGGACAGCTGGTGATTCCGGGTGGCGTAGACGGCCACTGCCACGTGGCCCAGGTGACCGGCCGTTTCCGCACCCTGGACGACTACCGCACCACCTCCACCGCGGCACTGTGGGGCGGCACCACCACCATCATCGACTTCGGCATTCCCCGCGACGCGCAGGAAACCCCGCTGGCTGCCGTGCTGAACAAGAAGGAGCTGGCGCTGGAATCCCGCTGCGACGTCGCCCTGCACGGCTCCGTCGTCAGCTGGGACGAGACGGTGCCCTGGCAGCTGGAGCAGCTTGCCGCCGAGGGTGTGCGCTCGGTGAAGATGTACACCACCAACCGCGGCACCACCATGGCGGACGGGGACACCATCCTGAAGGTCATGCGCGAGATGGTCCGGCTGGACGGCCTCACCTACATCCACGCCGAACACGACGCCATCATCAGCGACTGCACACAGCAGCACGCCGACGACGGCAGGATCGGGATCGAGCACCTGCACCGGACCCGCCCGGAGCTTGCCGAGGAAATCTCGGTCAAGGAAACCCTGGCCATGGCGGAGTACACCAAGGCCCCCGTGTACTTCGTGCACCAGTCCACGCCGGGCGCCGTCGACCTTGTCACCGAGGCACGTGCCCGCGGCCAGGAGGCCTATTCCGAGACGTGCCCGCATTACCTCACCCTCGATGACACGGTGTACGGGTCCACATTCCCCGAGTGGTACGCCTGCTGCCCGCCCATGCGCAACCCCGAAACCGTGGCCGCGCTCAAGGAACGGCTGGCCGCCGGGGCCATCCACACCGTCGCCTCGGACCACTCCTGCTACGACCTGTCGCAGAAGCGGCAGCGCACGGACGACGTCCGCGCCATGCCGCACGGCCTGCCCGGGGTCGAAACCCGAATGCCCGTCACCTTCACGGCCATGGCTTCCGCCGGCAGCCCGGTGGAGGCCTTCGTGGAGATCTTCTCCGCCGGCCCGGCCCGCATCAACGCGGTTCCTGGCAAGGGGACCATCGCCGAGGGGTTCGACGCCGACCTCGTGGTCTTCGACCCCGCCGAGGAACGCACGGTGGACGGTGGTGCCCTGCACATGGGCACTGATTTCTCGCCGTTCGACGGCCGCACGCTCACCGGCTGGCCCGCCGTCGTGATCTCCGCCGGGCGGGTGGTGCTCGACGACGACGGCTTCCACGATCCCGGTGCCGTCGGACGTTTTGTGGCCCGCAACGGCTTCCGCGAACACCACTCGTCCACCGCCGCCACCCCCGGTTCGGCCGCCGCCGCCCCCGCGACCCTCTCCGCAGCAAACTAGGAGCAGTCATGCCATCCCCCGCACGCAAGACCCGCATCGGCATGATCGTGCCGTCCTCCAACACCTGCCTGGAGCCGCAGAGCTACCGCATCCTGGGCGACCGGGACGACGTCACCATCCATTTCACCCGGATCCCCGTCACCCGGATCGCCCTGGATGACTCCTCGGACAAGCAGTTCGACCCCGCAGTCATGCGCGCCGCCGCCCAGCTGCTGGCAACGGCCGATGTGGACGTCATCGCCTGGAACGGCACGTCCGGCTCCTGGCTCGGCGCGGACCACGACCGTGAGCTGGTCGGCGAAATCGTGGACGCGACGGGCATCCCGGCCACCACGTCCACGCTGGCCTACCTGGAGGCTTTCGAGTCCTTCGGCACGGAGCGGATAGGGCTATTCACGCCGTACACGGAGGACGTGAACCGCGCCATCATGGCTTCCTACGAAGGGGACGGCATCAAGACCATCGGCCACCGCGCCCTGGGGCTGAGTAACAACGAGTCGTTCGCCCGGGTCACGGACGACGAGATGCGACCCGGGTCCCTGGAGCTTGCGGCAGCCCGCCCGGACGCCCTGATCTACCTGTGCACCAACCTGTACGGTGCCAACATCGCAGCGGAAGTGGAGGCAGAAACCGGCGTTCCGGTGCTGGACTCCGTGGCCGTGACGCTGTGGCACTGCCTCAAACTTGCCGGGTCCCCCTTGCTCGCACCGAGGTGGGGCAGGCTGCTGGCCGGCTAGACGCCAGGCAGCCCAGACAAGAACCGACGGCGGCCCGCCCACTGGGAGCGGGCCGCCGTCGAACCTTAACTTTTGGCCGGCTTCCCGGTCAGGTCTCCGGCGGGGTCATCAGGATCTTCAGGGCGTTGGGCTCCACCCGGATGGCCAAGTGCTTTCCGGTACCCACATGGTCGCCGTCCAGCTGGAATTCCTGTTCGTGCTCCAGGGTGATCTCGGCGGATTTGCCCTGGAAGTACTCCACGGATTCCGTCTCGTCCTTGTTCCGGCCGAAGATGCCCGCCACCACTCCAAGCCAGCCCAGCCGCCCCTTGGGCGCCAGGACGAGCAGGTCCAGGACGCCGTCGTCGACCTTGGCGTCGGGGAAGATTTCCACGCCGCCCATGATCCGGCCGCAGTTGCCGATCATGACGCTGCGGATGTGCCGTCGCACCGGGTGCCGTCCGTCAATGCTGACGTGGGCCTTCACCGGTTTGCCAGGCAGCTTGCGGATGCCGGCTTCCACATAGGCCAGCCAGCCCATGCGGTCCTTGAGCGCGTCAACGGTGTCGGCCATGATGGCGGCGTCGTAGCCCAGCCCGGCCATCACCAGGAACACCTGGTCGTCGTCCGAGTGGTCCAGCTTTGCCCTGACGACGTCGACGGTCCGTTCCGTGCCGTTCAGGACGTCGAACGCCGCTGACACCGGGTCGGTGATGTTGACGCCAAGGTTGCGGGCCAGCAGGTTGCCCGTGCCCAGCGGAACAAGGCCCAGGGGTATTCCCGTTCCCGCGAGCACCTCCGCCACACAGCGCACGGTGCCGTCGCCGCCGGCCGCAATGACGACGTCGGCCCCTGCCTCCAGCGCCTCACGTGCCTGCCCCTCGCCCGGGTCTTCGACAGTGGTCTCGAGCCACAGCGGCTCCGCCCAACCCTGCGTTTCGCAGAGCCTGACCAGGGCGCCGCGGAGATCGGCACCAACGGCTTTTGCAGGATTGACGACGACGGCGGCGAGCTTGGTGTTGGTACCGGTACGGGCCGCCGGAGCGCCGGACGGAGCGCTGCTGTTCTCCGGCTCATTGTTGTGCTGTGTCATGGCATCCTTCACGGGCAAATGGTCGGGGGTGGTCCCCACGTGAAGCGTAGCCGAAATCCGGGTCTTGCTCCCCTGCCAGTGCGCGCGCCGTACGCCTAGGCTCAGCAGCATGAACAAGTCAGAACCGGGCCAGGAAACACAAGACCTCACCGTCCACGAATGCTGGAGCCATCTTCGTTCCGCTTCGGTGGGACGGCTGGCGCTCATCAGCCATGGCAAACCTGAAATCTTTCCGGTGAACTACCTGCCGGATGAAGGTACCGTAATTTTCCGGACAGGACCGGGTACCAAGCTGGAGGCCGTGCTCTCCGGGGAGCCGGTGGTTCTTGAAGCAGACGGGCTGAACACGTACGGGACCATCGCGTGGAGCGTGGTGGTCAAGGGGCAGGCCGCACCTGTGCAGCCAGGTGAGGAAGTTCCGGCCCAGACCCCGTCTCCGTGGGAAGAGGGGGACAAGGAAATCCTGGTCCGCATTACACCCACCGAGCTGAGCGGGCGCCGTTTTGTCATCGGCCCGCCCACCAGGTGGTGGCCGCCGCTGGAGCCCGTCACCGTGCCGGGTCCGAAGGAGTAAACCGCGGCCCGCTAGTGCTTGGCTGAGAGGTCCGCGGAAATCAGCCGGGCCGTCTCCACAGTTTCCGTCCGCACCATGTCCAGGTAGGCCGTGGGGTCCGGTTTGGCGGCCACCGACTGGGCCTGCAGCGACACGTTGATGGCCGCCACCACCTTCGTGGGGCCGTGGTAGACCGGCGCCGCGATGGACATCAGCCCCAGCTCAAGCTCCTGGTCCAGGAGGCACCAGCCCTGTGCCCGGACGGCGTCGAGCGCGGCCACGAGGTCCTTCCTGGTGCCGATGGCCCGCGGCGTGAGGGGCTTGATCTCGGCCTCCGCGAGGTACTCCTGGAGCTTGGCCGGCGGCAGCGCGGCGAGCAGCACGCGGCCCATGGACGTGGCGTAGGCCGGGAAACGGGTTCCCACCGTGATGCCGACGTTCATGATCCGGCGGGTGGTCACGCGGGCAATGTACGCGATGTCCCCGCCGTCCAGGACAGCGGCGGACGTCGACTCCCCCAGCCGGAGCGACAGTTCCTCCAGGTGCGGCTGGGCCAGCTGCGGCAGGGACAGGCCGGACAGGTAGGCGTAGCCCAGCTGCAGTACCTGTGCCGTCAGGGCGAAGGTCTTCCCGTCCGTCCGGACGTAGCCCAGCTCAACGAGCGTGTGCAGGAAGCGGCGGGCAGTGGCGCGGGTCAGGTCGGTCCGTGCAGCCACCTCGGTGAGGGTCATCACCGGGTGGTCGGTGTCGAAGGCGCGGATCACGGCCAGGCCGCGCGCCAGGGACTGGACGTACTGGTCGCTGGCCTGGGGCGCAGAGGAGGGCCTGGGCGCGGTCTCTGCTGCTGCGTCGGTCATGGATACCAATCCTATTAGCCCGCCCGGTCCCCTCAAGCGCGAACGGACACTTGGGGCCCTCCCGTTTTGAGCGCGAACGGACACTTGGGGCCCTCCCGTCTTTAGCGCGAACGGACACTTGGGGCCCTCCCGTTGGGGCTTAAGTGTCCGTTCGCGCTGGGCCGGGGTTAGCGACGGCGGGGGCTGCTGTGAGGGGGACCGGCACCAGGGCCTGGAGCTCCTCGAGGGTACAGCCGAAGGTCTCGCGCACCTGGACTCCGTCCGGACCCGTGAGGAACACGGCCTTGTCGGTGTACACGCGGGTCACGCAGCCCACGCCGGTGAGCGGGTAGGTGCAGGATTCGACGATCTTGGAGGCACCGTCGCGGGTCAGGAGCGTCATCATCACAAAGACGTCCTTGGCCCCCGTTGCAAGGTCCATCGCACCGCCCACGGCAGGAATGGCGTCCGGGGCGCCGGTATGCCAGTTGGCGAGGTCACCGGTGGCGGAGACCTGGAACGCGCCGAGGACGCAGATGTCCAGGTGCCCGCCGCGCATGATCGCGAACGAGTCGGCGTGGTGGAAGTAGGACGCACCGGGGAGTTCCGTGACGGGGATCTTGCCGGCGTTGATGAGGTCTTCATCAATCTCGTCGCCCTTGGCCTCGGGGCCCATGCCGAGCATGCCGTTCTCGGTGTGCAGGGTGATGTCCTGCTCCGGTTCCAGGTAGTTGGACACCAGGGTGGGCTGGCCGATGCCCAGGTTTACGAACGAGCCGGGCTTGATGTCCTTCGCCACGAGGCGGGCCAGGTCGTCGCGGCCGAGGGGCGTTTCACTGGTCTGGATCGAACCGGTCTCGCTGCTTGTCTGTGCGCTCATGTCAGGCCACCTTCACAATGCTGTTCACGTAGATGCCGGGGGTCACCACGTTTTCGGGGTCCAGCCCCCCGGTGGGCACGATCTCGGAGACCTGGACAATGGTGTGCTTGGCCGCGGCGGCCATGATCGGACCGAAGTTCCGGGCCGTCTTGCGGTACACCAGGTTCCCGACGCCGTCCGCCTTGAGCGCCTTGATCAGTGCGACGTCGGCGTGGATGGGGGTCTCGAAGACCTGGCCGCGGCCGTCCAGAATGCGGGTTTCCTTACCCTCGGCCAGCATGGTGCCATAGCCGGTGGGCGTGAAGAAGCCACCGATACCGGCGCCGGCAGCACGGATCCGCTCGGCCAGGTTGCCCTGCGGGACCAGTTCCAGCTCGATCTCGCCGGCCTTGTATTTGGCGTCGAAGTGCCAGGAGTCGGACTGCCGCGGGAAGGAGCAGATCATCTTCTTCACCCGGCCTTCCTTGATGAGCAGGGCCAGGCCCTGGTCGCCCTGGCCGGCGTTGTTGTTCACCACGGTGAGCTCACGGGCGCCGCAGTCCATCAGCGCGTCGATCAGTTCGAACGGCTGGCCGGCGTTGCCGAAACCGCCGATCATCACGGTGGAACCGTCCTTGATGCCGGCGACTGCCTCGCCGACGGTGTCAATGAAATTCAGCATGATCAGCTCTCTCTTTTAGGCCGCAGCGCCGGCGGTGACGTTTTCGAGGACGACGGCGAGGCCCTGGCCGACGCCGATGCAGATCGCGGCGACGCCCCAGCGTTCCCCGGAGGCCTGCAGGGACCGTGCCAGGGTGCCCAGGATCCGGCCGCCGGAGGCACCCAGCGGGTGGCCCATCGCGATCGCGCCGCCGTGCCGGTTCACGATCGCGTGGTCAATGCCCCAGGCGTTGATGCAGGCCAGGGACTGT
The DNA here is from genome assembly GCF_056400885.1 of Arthrobacter sp. P4_H3. Taxonomy (NCBI): domain Bacteria; kingdom Bacillati; phylum Actinomycetota; class Actinomycetes; order Micrococcales; family Micrococcaceae; genus Arthrobacter; species Arthrobacter sp. P4_H3. Next base: position 26,604 of record NZ_JBFUKK010000006.1, on the reverse strand, counting down.
GCGGCGAACGCTTCGTTCAGTTCGACGGCGCCCACCTGGTCCCAGCCGATGCCCGCCTTCGCGAGGGCCTTGTTCGCGGCCTCCACCGGGGCGTAGCCGAAGAACTGCGGATCGTTCGCGTGCGCACCGCGGCCCGCGATCCGGGCCAGCGGCTCCATCCCCAGCAGCCCGGCGGCACTCTCGGACCCAATCCAGGCCGCGGAGGCGCCGTCGGACAGCGGCGAGGCGTTCCCGGCGGTGACGGTGCCGTTCTCGGTGCGGAACACGGTCTTCAGCCCGGCGAGCTTCTCCGCGGAGGACCCGGGACGGATGCCCTCGTCCCGGACCAGGTCGGTGCCCGGCACCGGCGCCACCAGGTTGTCATAGAACCCCTCGTCCCACGCGGCGGCGGACAGGTTGTGGGAGTTCGCGGAGAACTCATCCTGCGCCTCGCGGGTGACGCCGTACTTCCCGGCCAGCCGTTCGGTGGCCTCGCCCAGCGAGATGGTCCAGTCCTTCGGCATGGCCTTGTTCACCAGCCGCCAGCCCAGCGTGGTGGAGGCCAGGTTCAGGTCCCCGGCCGGGTAGGGCTTCTCGGTCTTCGGCAGCACCCACGGGGCTCGGGACATCGACTCGGCCCCGCCGATCAGGATCAGCTCCGCGTCCCCGGCGTTCACCTGGCGGGAGGCGATGATCGCCGCGTCCAGCGAGGATCCGCAGAGCCGGTTCACCGTGGTGCCCGGGACCGACACCGGCAAACCCGCCAAAAGCGTTCCCATCCGGGCCACGTTCCGGTTCTCCTCGCCGGCGCCGTTGGCGTTGCCGAAGACCACCTCGTCGATCCGCTCCACGTCAAGCTTCGGAGCGCGCTTCACGATCTCACCGATCACGTGCGCGGCAAGGTCGTCCGGGCGGACCCCGGCCAAACCGGAGCCGAACTTCCCAAAAGGCGTCCGAACGGCGTCGTACACAAAAGCCTGATTCATAACTGTTCCTCTAATTCCGTCTGTGAGTCCCAACTAGGTCGCAGTTAATGTCGTTTTGACGGCTCAAAACGACACCTGCTGCTACCTAGTTGGGCGGGGTGGGGGCCTGGTCTGTTGCTGCTTTGTCCATTTCACGGAACACCTGCTGCGCGGTTTTGAAGGCGGTGTTGGCGGAGGGAACTCCGCAGTAAATGGCGGTCTGCAGCAGGATTTCCTTGATTTCGTCCCTGCTCAGGCCGTTGGTGATGGCGGCGCGGATGTGCATCGCCAGTTCTTCCCAGTGCCCGTGCGCCACCATGGCCGTGATGGTGACGGCCGAGCGCATCTGCCGCGTCAGGCCCGGGCGGGTCCAGATGCCGCCCCAGGCGATGCGGGTGATCATGTCCTGGAAGTCCTCGGTGAAGGAATCCTTGTTGGCGTTGGCGCGGTCCACATGCGCGGCGCCGAGCACTTCGCGGCGGACCACCATACCGCCGTCGTAAATCTCCTGGCTGGTGGCGTCCGGCTGGACTGCGCCGTGACGTTCCAAGCCATCACCTTCGGCGCCAAGACGTTCGGCGGATGCTTCGGGGCCGGTCATTTGGCTGCTCCTCGGGTTTCGCTCCAGGTGATAAGGCCCTTGAGCAGCTCGGCAACGTGCGCGGGCGCTTCGGCCGGAGCAAGGTGCGCCACGCCCTCCAGCGTCACGGCACTTGCGGTGCCGCCGCCGGCCGTGATGCCCTTCGCCACTTCTTCGGCGAACGACGGCGGAGCGACAGCGTCCTCCGCACCTGCCAAGGCCTGGGTCGGGACGCGGATGCTGCCGAGCTCCTCGCGGACGTCGAAGCCGGCCAGGGCTTCGCAGCAGAACGCGTAGCTGAAGCGGTCGGCGTCGCGCAGGGAGTGCAGCAGCCGGCTGCTGAGCTCGGGCTCGCGCTCCATGAATCCGGGCGCGAACCAGCGTTGCGCGGAACCCTGGATCATCACGGGGGTCCCCTGGCTGCGGACGGTTTCGGCCCGCTCCAGCCAGCCTTCGGGAGTGCCCAGCTTGGCCCCGGAGCACTGCACGGACAGGCTCTTGAGGCGTTCACCGTGCTTGATGCCCAGCTGAAGTCCGGTGGCCCCGCCAAGGGACACTCCGGCGTAGTGGAACCTCTCGCCCGGGGCGATCGAATCAACCAGTTCGACGACGGCGTCAGCCAGTTCGGCGACGTCGAACGTTTCCGTCGCAGCCGGCGAGACGCCGTGGCCGGGCAGGTCCCAGGCGACGACGTCGAAGTCGTCCCCGAGCAGGGCACCGGCCTGGGTCCACAGCACTGAGGACGTCCCCAATGACGGCCCCACCACCAGCAGGGGCTTGTCCCCCAGCGGGCGCTGGGGGGAAAGCAGTACAGCCTTGACTGTTGGTCTAGCCACGGGAAACTCCGTTCAGGTCTGTTTGGATGGGGGTATCTTCGGTGGGATCCGTCGGTGTCGGGCCGCTGCTTCCGGCGAATTCGGGGAAGGCAGCCAGGATGCGTCGGAAGATTTCGGCGGCCTGGCCCAGGTAGCTGGCCGGGTCCAGGAGTTCTTCCAGCCGTTCGTCCGAAAGGGCACTGGCCGGGACAGCCTCACGCAGCAGGCGGCGGTAGGTCCCGGACTGCTCGGCGGCCGGAACCTCGAGCGTCCGGTCCACCACGGACTGGAGCTGCTGCTTGCCGGTCCGGCCGGCGGCACCTGGGTTGTCCTCTGCCGGCAGCGCATCGAGCAGCGGCGCCACGGCGGCGGACACTCCTTCGCTGAGCAGCAGCGGGCCGGACAGGTCCAGGTTGCGGCGCATCGCATCCGGGAAGACCCGCAGCCCTTCGGCGAGCTCCCTGGCGTGGCCGGCGGAGCCGAGCGCCAGGCGGAGCAGCTGCCTGAAGGCGGGCCACTCGCTGTGCCACGCGCCGTCGGGCCGTTCGTCGTTGAAGTTGGCCGCCGCCAGGTGCAGCTGCGCGGCCAGGTAGGGGGCCTGGAGTGCCGCACTGCGGACCAGGACCGACAGGACGGGGTTCTGCTTCTGCGGCATGGCCGACGAAACTCCGCGCCCGGCGGCCCGCGGTTCGGCGAGCTCAGCCACCTCCGGGCGGCTGAGGAACAGCGCGTCCGAGGCGATCTTGCCCAGCGCATCCGTCACGCCGGTCAGGGCGTCGCCCAGCGAGGTCACGGCCAGCCGGTTGGTGTGCCAGGGGCCCGGAGTTGCCGCCAGGCCCAGGTGCGCCGCCAGGTTGCCCGAGAGGTCGAACGGGGTGTCCACCGAATCCCTGGTCAGGACGGTTCCGGCGGCGAGTGTTCCCGCGGCGCCGCCGGTTTGCAGCGGCAGCTCGACGGCTTCAAGGCGGCGTGCGGCGGCAGCGAGCCCGTGGAACCACTGCGCCGCCTTCAGTCCGAACGTGAACGGCAGGGAATGCTGCGTCAGGCTCCTGCCCACGCACAGCGTGTCCGCATGCTGTTCCGCCAAGGCAGCCAGCGCCGTCGTGATCCCCTGCACGTCCGCCAACAGGGCAGCAACGGCGTCGCGGGCCAGCAGCATCAGGGCAGAGTCCAGCACGTCCTGGCTGGTCAGCGAGGTGTGCACGGCACGCACAGCACCCACGTGGTCCGTGTCCAGGGCATTGACCTCGGTCCGGAGATCGGCCAGCAGCGGGATGACCGGGTTGGCGCCGCCCTGCGCGCGGACGGCGATGCCGGCCACGTCATAGCGGTCGACGTCCGCGGCTGAGGCCACGACGGCGGCGGAGCCGGCCGGCGCGAGGCCGGCCTTTTCCAGCACCGAAGCCCAGCCGGACTCGACGGCGAGGATTGCCGCGAGCACCGCCCGGTCCCCCGTCAGCGCCGCCACGGCAGGCGACGCCGACACCGGGCTCAGGAGCCCGACGTCGCCGTCCATGCCGCCCGCGGCATATTCGCTGATGGCGCTGACTGGGCTGTCCGCGCTGGCTGCTCCGGAGGTGCTCACTGTGCGGCGCCCCCGGCAGAGGTTCCCCCGGCGGCCGCTCCCTCGAAGTCGAGGAACACGGTTTCGCCCTCGCCCTGCAGCCGGACGTCCCAAGTGAGTCCGCCGTCAGCATCCCGGCGCGCGATCAGCGTGGAGCGGCGTTCCGGATCCAGGGAGGACAGCAGCGGGTCGGCCGCCAGCGCTTCGGCGTTCTCGGGCAGGTAGACGCGGGTGAAGAGACGGTTCATCAGGCCGCGGGCAAACACGGCCACGGAGATGAACGCCGCCGCACCGGGCTTGGTGGGGCCGGGGTTCACCGTGGTGAAGGTGTACACGCCGCTGTTGCCCACGGAGCTCCGGCCGAAGCCGGTGAACGTGTAGCCGTCGCGGACCAGCGAGCCGGTCCGGTGCACGATGTTGCCGTCGGAATCCGGCTGCCAGATCTCCAGGATCGCGTCCGGGACGGGGTGGCCGGCGCCGTCGTACACGGTGCCCTGCAGGCGGATGGAGCCGGGCGATCCCGGGGCCAGCAGTTCGCGGTCCTTCTCGTACGGCAGGGCGTAGCCGTAGAAGGGGCCTACGGTCTGGCCGGGTGTGGGAGTCAGCTTGGTGGTTGGGCTCACGCTATTCCTCGTCTCCTTCTGCGCCGAATGCTTCGTTTTCGGTCCAGGTCCGCTTGGAGCCCGTCAGGACGATGTCCCACGTGTAGCCCAGCGCCCATTCGGGCCGGGTCAGATCGTGGTCGTAGCTCGCCACCAGGCGGTCCCGGGCATCCTGGTCCACGATGGACTGGTAGATGGGGTCGAGCGGGAACAGCTGGTCACCCGGGAAGTACATCTGGGTGACGATGCGCTGCGTGAACTCCTGCCCGAACAGGGAGAAGTGGATGTGAGCAGGCCGCCAGGCGTTGAGGTGGTTCTTCCACGGGTAGGCGCCGGGCTTGATGGTGGTGAAGCTGTAGGAGCCGTCGGCCCCGGTGATGCAGCGGCCCACGCCCGTGAAGTTGGGGTCGAGCGGTGCCGGGTGCTGGTCCCGCTTGTGGATGTAGCGGCCGGAGGAGTTGGCCTGCCAGATCTCCACCAGCTGGCCGGCGACGGGCCGGCCGTCACCGTCGAGCACGCGGCCGGCGACGATGATGCGTTCGCCCTGGGGCTCACCGTTGTGCTGGATGGTCAGGTCCGATTCCAGTGCGTGCACGTCCTGGTGCCCGAAGGCAGGCGAGTACAGCTCGATGGTTTCCGGATCCGCGTGGTGCAGGCTCTTGGTGGGGTGGCGGAGGATGCTGCTGCGGTACGGCGCGTAGTCCAGCCGCGGCTGGATTTCCGGAGCTTTCCCTGTCTTCAGGGCTGCGGCGTACGCGTCCCCGATTGCCTTGATCTCCGCGCTGAGGTCCTGCTGGGTTTCCACGGCCTTCTTCGGCTGGGTTTGAGGCGCAGCCTGCGGTGCGGTCCCGGGTGCGGCCCCGGGTGCGGCCTGGGGCGCCACGTCCGACACGTCTTCGGTGATCGGATCGGCATTGAATATCTCGAGGTTGATTTCTTCAGGCACGGCAGCCTCCTTTCGGTTGATGGTGTTGAGGTTGGGGGGTCGGTTCAGGTGGTGCGTTTCAGCTGGTGCAGGTGGTCATACTGGACGGCGTGCCGCACCGGGGCGTTGGGGGCGCCGTAGCCGTCGTAGCCGCCGCGGCGTTCCACCATCTCGAAGAACACGCTGCCAACCGTTGCGGTGTAGAAGTGCAGGAATTCGCCGCCGGCGTCGCGGTCGTACAGGAGGTTCAGTTTCCGGAGGGTGTCCAGGAACGCAGGGTCCAGGTCGAAGCGGGCATCCAGGTCCTCGTAGTAGTTCGAGGGGATCTGCAGGAAGTCCAGGCCGCGGTCGCGGGCCTCCCGCGCGGTGGCCACGAGGTCGTCCACGGCGAAGGCGATGTGCTCCTGGTACGTCTTCCGGTGGGCGGTGCCGGTGTCCGCGCCGTCCTGCTGGATGACGGGAGCCAGGTTCAGCACCAAGCGCACGGCGCGGTCGGCGGTAAGCATCACCTGGGAGCGGACCAGCCCGCTGGGGCTGGGCACCTCCGCGAACGGCTGCGGCTCCAGGGCCAGGGCGCTGGTGTAGAACAGCACGGCTTCGTCAAAGTGCTGCCAGGGCTGGGCGAGGTTCACGTGGTCAATCACGGCATTGCGCGCACCGGCAGGGACTTCGGGCCCTGCGCCGAACTCGTGGGTCCAGGCTGCGGTGCCGTCCGGGCTGCCCTGGCAGAGGAAGATCTCGGTGGAGTCCGGCGCGGCGAAGCCCTGGAACACTTCCTCGTTTGCCTGGCTCTTACGCGGCACGGCGGGTGCCTTGAGCTGCCGGGCGCGGGCTGCGGCGATCACCGGCGAATCAACGTCGAAGCCGAGGGCGGCGATGGCGGGCCCGGAACCGGCAGGAATCCCGGCAGGTGCTGCCGCGTCGCCGTCCGCAGAAGGTGCGTCCGGATCCTGCTCGTTGATGATCACGCGTGCGTGGCCCATGGTCCACAGTTGCACGTCCTTGGTGCGGTGTCTGCCGTTGAATTCGAATCCCAGCTGGCCCAGCAGCTTCTCCAGGCCTGCAGTGTCGGCGGCTTTCACCTCGGCGAAGTTGAAGCCTGCCGGTTCGGCCACCTGCGGGAGGGTGGCCAGTTCCATCGGATAACGACGGCGGGCAGGGGCCGCAGGCCCACTAACAACAGGCCCACTAACAGCAGTGCCCACGCCACCTGCACCCGCAGGGGCGTTGGCATCCAGCCATTTGGCGCTCTGTTCCTCGAGCCAGATCAGCGACCGCATGGCGTCCACGGCGGTGCGTTCGACGTCGGACTGGCGGAAGACGTCGTTGAAGACCTCCAGCGAGACCGGCCCGGCGTACCCGGCGCGGACCACGTGGCCCATGAATTTGGCGAGCTCGAACTGGCCCTCGCCGGGGAAGACCCGGTAGTGCCGGCTCCAGGACAGGACATCCATGGAGAGCTTGGGGGCGTCGGCCACCTGGACGAAGAAGATCTTGTCCGCGTTGAAAGCCTCGATGGGCGCGGTGTCCCAGTCGCGGGACAGGATATGGAAGGAGTCCAGGCAGGTGCCGAGGTTCGGGTGGTCCACGGTTTCCACCAAACGGTGGGCGTGCTCGTAGTCGTTGACGTACTTGCCCCAGGCCAGTGCCTCGTAGGCCACCTTGACGCCATGGTCACCGGCGAGTCCGGCCAGCCGGGACAGCTGCTCGGCGCGCAGGGAGTCGTCGTCAACGGTGGCAGTACCCACGTTGGAGCACACCAGGATGGTGTCCATGCCCAGGCGGGACATCAGCTTGAACTTGGCCTCGGCCCGGCGGAGATTGGCGGCGAGGAGGTCCTCGGGAACGCTGTCGAAGTCGCGGAACGGCTGGTAGAGGTCCAGCGTCAGGCCCAGGTCCGCGGCCATTTTCCGGACGTCCTCCGGGCTCAGGGAGGACGTCACCAGGTCCTGCTCGAAAATTTCAATGCCGTCGAAGCCGGCGATGGCGCACGCCTGCATCTTTTCCTTCAGCGTCCCGGACAGGCACACCGTGGCGATCCCGGTACGCATCAGGCAGCCACCTCTTCCGCGGCCACGAGTTCCAGGAAGTGGGAGCGCATGCGGTCCGCGTCGGCTTCCAGGCCGGTGAAGATCCTGAAGGCGTCCGCCGCCTGGCCCACGGCCATGCGGCCGCCGTCCAGCACCTCGCAGCCCTTGGCGCGGGCTTCGCGGACCAGCTCGGTTTCGATCGGGCGGTAGACAATGTCCGCCACCCAGTGCCGGGATTCGAGCAGGGACAGGTCCAGCGGGACGCCCGGGTGGGCTGCCATGCCCACGGGGGTGCAGTGCACCAGGCCGTCGGCGAGGGGCATCAGCTGCGGCAGCTCCGCCGTCGTGCGGGCTGTGACGGTGCTGGCCGGGAAGAATCCGGCCAGTTCGGCGGCGCGCGCGGCGCAGCGGGCAGCGTCCGTATCCACGAGGTCAAGGTGGCGGACGCCCGCGGTGAGCAGGGCGTACGCGACGGCGGAGCCGGCGCCGCCGGCACCCAGCTGGACCACGCGGTCAAGCTTTGCGCCGGGAAGGCCGGAGGCGAGGGCGGCCGCGAAGCCGGAGAAGTCGGTGTTGTGGCCGATGAAGCGGCCGTCCCGGATGGTGACTGTGTTGACGGCTCCGAGGCGGCGGGCGTCCGGCGAGATTTCATCGAGGTGGTTTAGGACCAGCTGCTTGCACGGGTGGGTGATGTTCAGCCCGTTGAAGCCGAGGCGGTGTGCGCTCTGCAAGAGCTCTCCCACGGAGGCGCCTGGCAGGCCCAGCTCCAGGAGGTCGATGGGGCGGTAGAGATACCGCAGGCCCTGCACGTCGCCTTCGCGCTCGTGCATGTGGGGCGTGAGCGACGGCATGACGCCATCACCTACGAGGCCCACCAGAAAGGACTCTGCCCGATTGCTCATCCGTATAGCTCCTTTGACAACGGCATCCGGCTTGCCGGGGCGCCCTGGGCGCCGGCGGCGGGCCGGGTGATAGGGATTACAGTACAGGAAATGTTCACATATTGCACTGATGTTCTTATGGCGAACAAGTGACGACGCCGGCGACTGCTACCGGGGGCAGTGCGGCTCATCGCTGCGGCAGCCTGGCGGACAGTTCGGCGGCGGCCTCCTGGAGCGCCGGGACAAGCGCCACCAAGTCCTCCAAGCTGAGCCGGAAGACCGGAACCGCCGTGGCCAGGGACGCAAACGCGAAGCCCTGGGCATTGAAGACCGGCACAGCGACGGCGCGCATGCCCAGCTCGTTTTCCTCATCCATGACGGCATAGCCCCGGCGGCGGACCTGCTCGATCTCGGACCGGAAGGCCTCCCGGTCCGTGATCGAGAATTCCGTGAGCGGCTCCAGCTCCAGCTCTTCCACGAGGCGCTGGCGTTCGGCATCCTCGGCAAATGCCACGAGCGCCTTGCCCACGGACGTGGTGTGGAGGGCGCCGAGGTGGCCTGGATCGCTGGTGACGCGGAACGTCTGGGGGCCGTCCACCTTGTTGACGGTGAGGTGGTGGTTCCCGTCCCGCACGGAGAGGATGGTGGCCTCCCCGGTCTTCTCGGTGACGCGCCGGAGGATGGGCAGGGCCGTGCCGGCAAACCCGTGGTGGTTGGATACTCGCTGGCCGAGCTGGAACACGCGGAGCCCCAGGTGGTAACGGCGTCCGTCGGGTTCATAGTCCACAAAACCGTCCCGCGTGAGCGAGCCTAGCAGCCTGTAAGTGGTGCTGAACGGCAGCTCAGCACGGCGCGACAGCTCTGCCGCGCTGGCGCCCCGCGGCTCATCGCCCAGCAGCACCAGCAGGCCCAGGGCCTTGCCCACCATGTCCGTCCGGGAGTCCTCCTTGGGAGCCTTGGGAGCCTTCGCTGTCTTCGCTGCCGCTCCTGCATCTTCGGCCGCGGCCGGTTCTGTGTCTTGATTCACACTCATAACCCGATGTTGCCACATCGTGAGAGCTATTTCTAGATGGTGATTATTTTTCTTGACAGGTGATGGTCCTCACAGCCATCATTGCTGTATCGCAAAAGTAGCTCCCACCATGTGGCTACTTCCGCAGGGTCTTCACAAGGACCTCCAGCCGCCGCCTGCTGAGCCTCCATGGGGCCTCCGGCCGGGATTTCCAGAAATGAAGCGCGGCAGCTGCGAACATCCTGATCCATCCGCGACAATGTCGTCACACAAAGGAACACCATGAGCCAGACACTCCCGTCCACGACGCCGGGCACCGTTGCACCGGCCGGGACCCCGAAGAAGGCAGCCCTCGCCAGCTTCCTGGGCAGCGCCGTTGAGTACTACGACTTCTTCATCTTCGGTTCCGCCGCCGCGCTGATCTTCCCGCACGTGTTTTTCCCCAACGCTGATGCCAACGCCGCCATCATGTCCTTCGCCACGTTCGGCTTTGCCTATGTGGCACGCCCGATCGGCGCCGTCATCCTCGGCCACTTCGGCGACCGCGTCGGCCGGCAGAAGGTCCTCATGTTCACCCTGGTGCTGATGGGCGCGTCAACCTTCCTCATCGGCTGCCTCCCCGACTTCAATACGGTGGGCTGGTGGGCTCCCGCCCTGCTGGTGCTGGCGCGCCTCTGCCAGGGCCTCTCCGCGGCGGGCGAGCAGGCGGGCGCCTCCTCCATGACCCTGGAACACGCCCCGGACAACCGGCGCTCCTTCTTCACCTCCTGGACCCTCACCGGCACCCAGGGCGGCCAGATCCTCGCGGCCCTCGTCTTCATCCCCGTGCTCGCCCTGCCTGACGAGGTCAAGTACGGCATCGGCTGGCGCATCCCGTTCTGGCTCAGCGCCGTAGTAGTCCTGGTGGCGTTCTTCATCCGCCGCACCCTGCACGAGCCGCCGGCATTCGCCGAAGCCCAGAAGTCCGCCGCAATCTCCAAGCTGCCGGTGGCCGATCTGCTCAAGCACCACTGGCGCGACGTCCTCCGCGTGGTCGCCTGCGCCTTCATCGCCGCCGTGTCCACCGTGTTCGGAACCCTCGCCATCAGCTACGCCAAGACCGTCGCAGGGGTGGACGGCACCACCACCCTGTGGCTTGTGGTCGGCGCCAACTTCGTGGCCCTCGGCACCCAGCCCCTGTTCGGCATGCTGTCAGACAGGATCGGCCGCAAGCCCGTCTTCATCTACGGCGCAGTGGCCAGCGCGGTCCTGACCCCGGTGTTCCTGCTGAGCCTCGAATCCGGCAGTGTTCCGCTGATGTTCCTCGCGGCCATCGGGTTCTTCTCGTTTGGTTACGCCGCCTCCAACGCCGTCTGGCCGTCCTTCTACGCCGAGATGTTCAGCACCAAGGTCCGGTTCTCCGGCCTGGCGATCGGCACCCAGCTGGGCTTCCTGATGGCCGGCTTCGCCCCGGCGATCGTGGCGGCAATGGGCGGCATCAAGCCCGGCGGCTGGGTCCAGATCAGCATCTTCACGGCCGTCATCTGCGGTATCGCCGCAGTATCGGCCCTCACGGCCAAGGAATCCTTCAAGACACCCACCCGGGAGCTCGGCCTGAAGTAAGGCGCACAACTGCAGAAGTACGACGGCGGCCCGTCCCCTCTTGGGGGCGGGCCGCCCGGGGTTTAAGTACGCGAGTCAGGTTGCAGATTTTCCGGTGGCCAGCACTTCGGCGAGGTCGAAGCTGACCGGCTCTTCCAGCTGCCCGTAGGTGCAGGATTCCGGGTCGCGGTCCGGCCGCCAGCGGACAAACTGGGCGGTGTGGCGGAACCGTTCGCCTTCCATGTGGTCGTACTTCACTTCCAGCACGCGTTCGGGGCGGAGCGGGACGAAGGACAGGTCCTTGCCGGCGCTCCAGCGGCTGCCTTCGGCATTCCGCGGCGTCCGTTTGCCTTCCCCCTGCTTGGCCCAGGCCCAGGGGTGATTGTCGAAGTCCGTCACCAGGGGCTGGAGTTCTTCAAACAGTTCCTTGCGGCGCTGCATTGGGAAGGCGCCCACCACCCCCACACTGGCCAGCCCGCCGTCGCCGTCGTAGAGCCCCAGCAGCAGGGACCCGATCCGGTCCGGTCCGCTGGTGTGCACGCGGTAGCCGGCCAGGACGCAGTCCGCCGTGCGTTCATGCTTGAACTTGAGCATCACGCGTTTGTCCGGCTGGTACGTGCCGTCCAGGGATTTGGCCACGATCCCGTCGAGGCCCGCTCCCTCGAACTGGCGGAACCACTTCTCGGCGGTGCCGTTGTCCCGCGTGGTGGCGGTCAGGTGGATGGGCGCCGTGCTGCCGGCGAGGGCCCGTTCCAGCATGCTCCGCCGCTCGGAGAACGGCCGCCCGGTGAGGTCCTCGTCGTCGAGGGCCAGCAGGTCGAACGCCACGAAACTTGCGGGTGTCTGGGCCGCGAGCAGCTTCACCCGGCTGGCCGCGGGATGGATCCGCTGCTGGAGCGCATCGAAGTCCAGCCGGTCGCCGGAACCGCCCACCAGGACAATTTCGCCGTCCACCACGCAGCGCGGCGGCAGGTTTGCCTTCAGGGACTCCACGAGCTCGGGGAAGTAGCGGGTCATGGGTTTGCCGTTGCGGCTGCCGATCTCCACCTCGTCGCCGTCCCGGAAGATGATGGACCGGAAGCCGTCCCACTTGGGTTCAAAGCTCCACTTCGGGCCGGAGTCCGGCGGGTCGGGCAGGGCGCTGACGGCTTTGGCGAGCATCGGCGCGATCGGGGGCATCACCGGCAGTTGCATAACGCCCATTCTTGCCCGGCGGTCCGCTTCGCACCACCCCCAGCCGGGACAACCCGGCAGGGGCCTCGCCCCAGCCGGGCCTCGCGCCGGCAGGGCCTCCCGCCTACAGGGCCTTGACCGCGCCGAGCACCTTCGTCAGAGAGTCCTTGGCGTCGCCGAACAGCAGCGTGGTCTGCGGTTCGTAGAGCAGCTCGTTCTCGATGCCCGCGAAGCCTGGCCGCATGGAGCGCTTCAGGAACACCACCTGCCGGGCGTCGGCCACTTCCAGGATGGGCATCCCGAAGATGGGCGATCCCGAGGACGTCTTCGCGGCGGGATTGACCACGTCGTTGGCGCCCACCACGAGTGCGACGTCGGCGGTCTTGAATTCCGAGTTGATCTCGGTCATTTCCTTGAGTTCCTCGTACGGCACGTTGGCCTCCGCCAGGAGCACGTTCATGTGCCCGGGCATGCGGCCGGCCACGGGGTGGATGGCGAAGTCCACCTGGATGCCGCGGAGCTGCAGGGCCTTGGCCAGTTCCGCGGCGGTGTGCTGGCCCTGTGCCACGGCCAGGCCATAGCCGGGAACGATGATCACGCGCTGCGCGTAGCCCAGCAGCACGGCGACGTCCTCCGCGCTGGAGGAGCGCACCGGCCGCTCACTGACCGCGGTGGAGCCCGCCGTCGAACCTCCCCTGAAGGCGCCGAACAGGATTCCCGCCACGCTGCGGCCCATGGCGGCAGCCATGGCACGGGTCAGGATGGTACCGGAGGCGCCCACCAGGGTGCCGGCCACCAGCAGCAGCACGTTGCCCAGCACCAGGCCTGATGCCGCAACCGCCAGGCCGGTGAAGGCGTTCAGCAGCGAAATGACGATCGGCACGTCCGCGCCGCCCACCGGAAGCACCAGGAGAACACCGGCGGCGAGACCCAGCACCAGCAACGCCAGTGCCAGCGGCAGCGCACCGGTCAGTACGACGGCGGCCGCGGCACCCACCGCGGCCAGCAGCACCGCAGCCATGATCACGGGCAGCCCGCGGAAGACCACCGGACGGGTGGTCATGAGCTCCTGCAGCTTTGCGAACGTGATGGCGGAGCCGGCGAACGACACCGCGCCCACGAGCAACGTGAACGCAATCGCCAGGCGGACCCAGGCGTCCCCCGTATGGGCCAGTTCAAGCAGCGCCACCAGTGCGGCGGCACCGCCGCCCACGCCGTTGAAGGCCGCCACGAGCTGCGGCATCTGGGTCATTTTGACCCGCCGGGCCACGGGGGCGGCCACGGCCGTACCCACGGCGATCGCCCCCAGGATCCAGGGCATGTTGTCCAGCCGCGCCGACAGGAACACCGTGAGGACGCCAAGTGCGGCGCCGGCGGCGCCAACGAGGTTGCCGCGTCGGGCGGTGCGCGGCGAGTTGAGGCCCATCAGGGCCAGGATGAACAGCGCGGCGGCCACCAGGTAGAGCAGCCCCGTCCAGGTCGGGTCGAGGAAGCTCATCGCGGACCCTCCCGGTCCCTGCGGCCGCGGAACATCTCCAGCATGCGGTCAGTCACCACGAATCCGCCCACCAGGTTCGCGGTGGCCAGTACGACGGCGAGCAGCGCCACGGCGAGGACCCACGGGTCCGCAGCCTGGCCGGCCACGATGATGGCACCCACCAGGATGATGCCGTGGATGGCGTTGGCGCCGGACATGAGCGGTGTGTGGAGGGTGCTGGACACTTTCGAGACCACTTCGAAGCCCACAAAGACCGCCAGCACGGTGATCGTGAGCAGGCTGATGCCGTCCATCAGACCACCCCCTCGTTTTCGGACTCGCGGTTCCCGGGATCATCGGACAGCGCGAGGGCCTCCGCCGTCGGCGCGTGCCGCACCTCGCCGTCGTGCGTCAGGCACGTGCCGGCCACCACCTCGTCGCTGAAGTCCAGGGCCAGGGTTCCGTCCCGGACCATCAGGGCGAGCAGGTTGGCCACGTTCTTGGCGTAGAGCCGGGAGGCGTCCGCGGGCATGGCCGAGGCCGCGTCCTTCATTCCCACCAGCGTGACGGTGCCCTGGCCGTCCGCGGTATCCACCAGGATGTCCTGGCCGGGAACTGATCCCTCCACGTTGCCGCCGGACTCCGCGGCCAGGTCCACCACCACCGAGCCGGGCCGCATGCCCTGCACCATCTCACGGCTGACGAGCAGCGGGGCGCGCCGCCCGGGGACGGCCGCCGTCGTGATCAGGACGTCGGCCTGGGCCACGTGCGGGGCCAGGAGCCGGCGCTGCAGGGCACCGCGGTCCGCGCTGAGCTCCCGCGCGTAACCGCCTGAGGCTTCGGCCGTCTCCAGGTCGAGCTTGATGAAGGTTCCTCCCATCGAGGTGACCTCGTCCGCCGAGGCCGGCCGGATGTCGTTCGCGGAAACCCTGGCGCCCAGCCGTTTTGCCGTGCCAATGGCCTGAAGGCCGGCCACGCCGACGCCGAGCACCAGCACCCGGGCCGGCGGGATGGTCCCGGCCGCCGTCATGAACAGCGGGAAGAATCGGGGCAGGCGCATGGCCGCTTCCAGCACACAGCGGTAGCCGGCCACGAGGGCCTGGGACGACAGTGCGTCCATCGACTGTGCCCGGGAGATCCGCGGCACCAGTTCCAGTGCGAAGGAAGTCACCCCGGCGGCGGCCAGCGCCCGCACGGTGGGAAGTTCGGTCGACGGCGACCCAAGGCCGGCGGTGACGGCCCCGCGGCGCAGCGCCGCCGCCGTCGCCGGTTCCAGCGGCCGCACGTGGGCGAGGACATCGAGTGATCCCGGATCCAGCTCGGGGACGATGCGCGCGCCCGCCCGGACGTAGGCGTCGTCACTGTGGCCTGCCGCGGTTCCGGCCCGGGATTCAACCAGGACCTCCAGCCCGAGGCCGGTCAGTTGCTGCACCGTCTCCGGCGTCGCGGCCACCCGCCGCTCGCCCTCGCGGCGCTCCCGCACTATGCCTAACTTCACCCGCCACTCCCTTTCCAGCGTCATCGCTGTCCCGGGTCATCGCTGTCCCGAGTCGGTACTGGCTAGAGTCTATGCAGAAAGATCCGGCTCCGCCGGAGTTCCGCGGCACGATCCCCCGCACAAACCGGTTCCGGGCGTGGATAGTTTCAAGCCGCCCCCGGTTTTCCTCGACACTCCCCCGCCCCGACGGTAGACATTAACGATGGCTACCATCGGTTTTCACGCATCGCATGAACAGATCAGCCCGGGCCAACTGCTCCGCGACGTCCAACTGGCGGAGCAGGCAGGCTTCGACGCGGCCATGTGTTCGGACCACATCGAGCCCTGGTCCGCCCGCCAGGGCCATTCCGGCTTCGCCTGGTCCTGGCTGGGCGCGGCACTTGCCACCACGTCCCTCCGCTTCGGTGTGGTCACGGCTCCCGGCCAGCGGTACCACCCGGCCATCATCGCGCACGCCTCGGCCACCCTGGCGGACATGTTTCCAGGCAGGTTCTGGATGGCGCCGGGCAGCGGGGAGAACATGAATGAGCACATCACGGGCGACGCGTGGCCGGCCAAGGAGGCCCGCCAGCAGCGCCTGGAGGAGTGCGTTGACGTCATCCGCCGCCTGCACAAAGGCGAGGAGGTGACCCACCACGGCCTGGTCACCGTGGAACAGGCCCGCCTCTGGGACGTTCCGGAGACCAAGCCGCCGCTGATCGCACCGGCGATCAGCGTGGAGACCGCCCGGCGCGCCGCGATATGGGCGGACGGGCTGGTCACGGTGAACCAGCCGCACGCGAAGCTGACGGAAATGCTCGCCGCCTACCGGGAGAACGGCGGCCGGGGCAAGGCAGTGCTCCAGATCCACCTGTCCTGGGCACCGCGGGAAGAGGATGCGGTTTCCATTGCCATGGACCAGTGGCGCTCGAACGTCTTCGCCCCTCCCATCCCCTGGGACCTGCCCACCGCCGCCCACTTTGACGGCGTCAGCACCGACGTCGGCGAGGACCAGGTCCGCAAGGCCGTGAACATCTCCTCCAGCCTCGAGCAGCACGCCGCGTGGCTCCAGGAATACGCCGAGCTGGGCTTCGACCAGCTGTACCTGCACTTCGTGGGGCAGGAGCAGAAGCCCTTCATCGGGGCGTTCGCCGAACACGTGCTGCCCCGGCTACGGGAGACGTCTTCCCGCGAGGTGACAGCGTGAGGATTGCGGAGACGTCCGACCTGTGGTGGAAGAACGCAGTCATCTACTGCCTGGATCCGGAAACCTTTTTCGACGACGACGGCGACGGCACCGGGGACTTCGGCGGCCTGATCCAGCGCGTGGATTATCTGGCGGCCCTGGGTGTCACGTGCATCTGGCTCATGCCCTTCTACCCGTCACCGGACCGGGACGACGGCTACGACGTGACCGACATGTACGGCGTCGATCCCAGGCTCGGCACCCTCGGCGACGTGGTGGAGTTCATCAGGACTGCCAAGGACCGGGGAATGCGCGTCATCGCGGACTTCGTCATCAACCACACCTCGGACAGGCACCCCTGGTTCAAGGAATCCCGGAAGTCCGTGGACAACCCCTACCGCGATTACTACGTCTGGCGGAAGGACACTCCCCCGGACACCTCGGAACAGGTGGTGTTCCCTGGTGAGGAAACATCCATCTGGACCCAGGACAAGGCCACCGGCGAGTGGTACCTGCACATGTTCGCCAAGCACCAGCCGGACCTGAATGTCGCCAACCCGAAGGTCCGGGACGAGATCGCCAAGTCCATGGGCTTCTGGCTCCAGATGGGCCTGGACGGCTTCCGGCTGGATGCCGTGCCGTTCTTCCTGGAGCTGCAGGGCGTGTCCAAGGAGGATGCGGGAAAGATCGACCCGCACGACTACCTGGCAGCGCTGCGCAGCTTCATCAACAGGCGGAACGGCAGCGCCATCCTGCTGGGCGAGGTCAACCTGCCGTACAAGGACCAGCTGAAGTACTTCGGCGGGCCGGACGGAAACGAACTCAATATGCAGTTCGATTTCCTGTCGATGCAGAACATCTACCTCTCCCTGGCCAGGGAGGATGCGCGGCCGCTGGCCAGGACCCTGGCCGGCAGGCCGGCCATCCACCCGGACAACCAGTGGGCCATGTTCGTCCGCAACCACGATGAGCTGACGCTGGACAAGCTCAGCGACGAGGAGAAGGGGGAAGTCTTTGCCGCCTTCGGCCCGGACCCGGACATGCACATGTACGGACGGGGACTCCGGCGCCGCCTGCCGCCGATGCTCGACGGCGATCCGGCCCGGATCCGCATGGTCTATTCGCTGATGTTCTCCCTCCCCGGAACCCCGGTCCTTTTTTACGGCGAGGAAATCGGGATGGGCGAGGACCTGCGCGCCAAGGGCCGCTCCGCCGTACGCTCCCCGATGCAGTGGAATGACACGGAAAACGGTGGATTCTCCACGGCGCCGGCGGACCAGCTGGTGGCCCAGGTGGTCGACGGCTACTTCGGGCCGAAGAACATCAACGCCGCACAGGCCAAACGGGACCCTGAATCGCTGTGGAATTTCATCGCGGCGCTCATCCGAAGCTATCGGGAGAGCCCGGAGCTCGCTTGGGGCGACTTTGAGCTCATCAAGCAACCCAATCCGGGCGTGCTCCTGCACAGCTGCACCCGCGCCGGTTCAACGCTGGTCCTGGCCCACAACATGGCGGCGCAGCCGGCTTCTGTCACCGCAAGGGTTTCGTCGCCGGAAGATCCTGAGGAGACGTTCGGCGGAGCCATCCTGCTGGACCTGCTCGACGGCGACAATGTTCCGCTGGCGGACGACGGCGGCTTCGAACTGGAGCTGGAACGCTACGGCTACCGCTGGTTCCGGGTCCAGCGGCCAACGGACCGCCGGATCTGACAAGGGACCGCGGGCTCTGACGTAGCGTTTCGGGCCGGCACAGGGCGCGAAACAGTGGGGGCGCGGAAAACTAACGCGCCCATTACCGGCATGAAACGCGGCGGCAACAATGGCACAGCACACTGGATGTGCCGGCAATTGCAGGCAGAAGCACAAGCTCCAGCTCAGGAGGCCACGCCATGTTGAAGGAAGCCAAAGCCCATGTAACCCGTGTTCGCGCCCTGGACCAGTTGCACCGCGGCGACGAGATCGAAGCCCGCCTGTCGGTGGGTCCCAGCTATGACGACGTAGTGATCCGCCGGGGCAGGGTGCAGGAGACCGCGCCGGGAATCGGCGTCGTCTGGATCATGGACCGCCAGACCGGAATGCGCAAGGCAATCAATACGGACGAATGCAGCGTTTGGCGAGTAGCCTGAGCCCCTCAGCCCCCGGCCACGGACTGGATGATCACCACTTCCTGGCCGCTGGCAACTTCAGTTTCCAGACCCCGCAAGCGCCGGACCTCGTCGCCGTTCACGTAAATATTCACGTAGCGGCGGAGGGCACCGGTTTCATCCCTCAGCCGCCTCGCAAGCACCGGATAGTCACCGGCCAGCGAGTCCAGCAGGAACCCCACAGTCACCGCCCCGTCGGCGGGCGCAGTCAGGATGGACTGCCCGCCGGCGAGCGGCTGGAGGACGCTGGGCAGCACCACGCTGATGTCAGCCACAACGGACCCTTAAGCGGGTACCGGAGCGCCGGGCACCAGGGACGCGGACACCACCGCGGCGCGGACACACAAAACGTCCGGCAGGTGTGAGGCTACTTCGGTGAAGTGCTCGCCCTCGTCCGGGCTGGCGTAGACGGAGCCGCCACGCGTTCCGAAGTACACCCCGGCCGGTTCCGCGGAATCCACCGAGGCAGCGTCACGGAGCACAGCGTTGTATTCGCCCTGCGGCAGCCCGGAATCAAGGCGCTTCCAGGTCGCGCCGGCGTCATCCGTCCGGTGCGCGGCCAGCTTGCCGTCCGGCGGGATCCGTTCGCCGTCGGCCTTCAGTGGGACCACCCACGCGGTGCCCGCACGCCGGGGATGCGTCAGCATCACAAAACCAAAATCAGCCGGGAGGCCTTCGGCAATCGACTCCCAGTTCTCGCCGTTGTCATCCGTGCGGTACACGCCGTGGTGGTTCTGCGCGTAGAGTCGGCCGTCGACGGCGGCATCCGCCGCAATCTTGTGGACGCACTGTCCGAATTCGGGGTTGGGATCCGGCATGAAGTAGGCCGATATTCCCTTGTTCCGCGGCTCCCAGGAGGTCCCGCCGTCGAGCGACCTGTACACGCCGCCGGTGCTCATGGCGACATGCACCTTGTCTCCGGTCGGATCCACCACGATGGAGTGGGCGGCCGCCCCGCCGTAGCCGGCACCCCATTCGCCGCGGTGCGGATGGTCCCAAAGGCCGCGGTTCAGCTCGAAGTGTTCGCCGCCGTCGGTGGATTTCCACACCGAGATGGGCTCAGCGCCCGCCCAGACCACACCGGGGCGGGATTCAGCGTCGGGATAGATCTGCCAGATGCGTTCCACAGCGGCGTCGGTGCCCTCCGGGAACTTGATGGCACCCTGTTCCGGTTCGGTCCAGGTCGCACCCAGGTCATCAGAATGCGCAACGGTGGGACCCCAGTGCTCGGAGCGGACACCCACCATGATGCGGGTCCGGCCATTGCGGGTATCGATGGCGATGCTGGGGACCTCGCTCATCAGGAAGTGGGGGCCGGACATGGACCATTCGCGCCGGTCCGGGCTGGTCGCCAGCCACAGCCCCTTTTTCGTTCCGATAGCTAAGACATAACTCTCTTCGGTGGCCATGCACCCCATGCAACCACTCCAGCCGGGGGGCCGCAATGGTTTTGGCGCGGCAATGTGCGCGCTTGGAGGTCAGTCCACGAATTCGGACTGCGTCTCGATAAAGTCCCAGTCTGCGTCCGTGAGGACTCGTGTGGGAGTGTCGGGGTGCGGGCCGCCGGCCTCGGCAATTCCCTGGAGCACGGGCAACGGCAATTCCTCCGCGCGAAGGTTCTCGCGCAGCCATTCCTTGCTGTCCAGATCCAGATCAAGCCACCACATGTAGATTTCCACCGCGGACCACCTCTCCCTATGCCTCAACGTTATTCCGCCCCGGAGGGGTGTACAAGGGTCCAACGGCGGTGTTGCACGCCGCATCAGAGCCCTGCCCGCCGGGATCAGGCAGGCGGGATCAGAGTGCGTCGCGCTCGACGCCGAGGGCTACATCAAGGTTGATTCGCCCACTACGGCCACCAACCTGACGGGAGTCTTCGCCTGCGGCGACGCCGTGGACCACCGCTACCGCCAGGGTGGAAGAACCCACCCACGCCTGAACCTGCCAATGAAGCGCTGTTCAAGCGCTGCGCTCGGGGCCACAATGGAGTATGTCTCCTGAACGCTTCAGCGGGCCTCCCCCCTTGGTGGTCGGGGTGCTGCCCGGCCAGCATGCGGAGGTGCTGCGCTCCGCCAGCGGCCTGGCCGAAAAGATGGGTCTGCCCTTGCTGTGTGCTTACGTGGATGAGGCAAGCTACCTGGTCGAGTGGGACCCTGCGCGTTCCGCGCACCGGCTGTCCCTACACCCTGACAAGGACGACTCTGATGTCCGCGCCGTGAGCGAAGAGCTGCGGGCGGTTGTGGGGGCGGCCTGCGCCGGGAAGTCCGTTGAGTGGACCCTCCGGATCCTGGCCGGAGACCCTGCCCGGGCCCTGGGGCGTGTGGCTGCAGAGGCCAACGCCTCCATGATTATCGTTGGCACGCCCGAGCGCGGGCTCGGGCACCGTATCTCGGCTGCCCTCAACGGTTCCGTAGCCGCGTGGCTGACCCACCATCAGGACCGCCCCGTCCTCGTAGTGCCCGCCCACATGGGTGCCCACCGGGACGAACCGGAGTGACGGCCGCTCCGGGCACCATTCATCACGGCTACGGGCGCAACTGCAGGGAACTGGAGCTATGGCTGGCCGCGGCGTCCGACGCCGACCTCCGCCGCCGCAGCGCAGGCACCCGCTGGACCAATGAGGAGCTGCTCTTCCACATGGTCTTCGGCTATATGGTGGTGCAGGCACTGCTCCCCCTGGTTCGCATGTTCGCAGCCCTTCCAGCCCCATATAGTCGGGCATTCGCGCGGATGCTCAACGCCGGAACTGTACCGTTCGACGTCGTCAACTACCTGGGCTCCAAAGCAGCGGCCCGCGTGTTCAACCGGAAGCGGATGGCGGCGAAGCTCCGACGGGTCACGCAGTCACTCGAGCGGCGGCTGGAGGGAGAGTCAGCTGCGTCGATGGCCCGGGGAATGTCCTTTCCTGACCGCTGGGACCCGTTCTTCACCCCGTGGATGTCCGTGGCGGACGTCTATGCCTATCCCATCCTGCACTTTGACTTCCATGCCACGCAGCTCAGTCTCGGCCCCGGAAGGGCAAGCTAGGAAAGTCGGGACGAAAGACCCTGTGAAACTAAAGCGAAAGTAGTTATTCAGGGTGGTGGCGCTCACCCCGGCCGCCAAGTATGCTGGATTTCGCAGGAAGATGTTGGACCTGCCCCAAAAGCTGCTCCGGAGTGCGTATCCCCCAATAACGCACTCCGGAGCTTTTTAATGTCCGGTTAATGTCCGGCCGGATTTCCCTTTCTGCACCGGCCGCCCCTCAGGAGCAATCCCGTGACCTCAGCGCCAAGCCACTCCCCGGCCGCAACAGCAGCCGTAACGGCCCCGCTGTACGCGGCCGGCTTCGTTACAGCCTTCGGCGCACACAGCATCGCCGCCGGAATGGGCGCCCACAGCGGTGACATCGGACTGAGCCTGCTCAACCTGGGTATCCTCCTGGCCGTCTATGACCTGGCGGAGGTGGTGCTGAAGCCCGTGTTCGGAGCCCTGAGTGACCGCATCGGCACCAAGCCGGTAGTCGTGGCGGGGCTCCTCGCCTTCGCCCTGATGTCGCTTATCGGGCTGTGGGGGGCGAACCCCCTCATGCTCGGCCTCGCCCGTATCGGCCAGGGCGCGGCCGCCTCGGCCTTTTCACCGGCCTCCTCCGCGATGGTGGCGAGGCTTGCCGGGCGCAGCGCCGGCACGTACTTTGGCCGCTACGGTTCGTGGAAAAGCCTGGGCTATGTCGCAGGTCCCCTGATCGGCGCGGCACTGATTTTCCTGGGCGGCTTCCCACTCCTCTTCGCCGCCCTTGGCATCCTCGCGGCAGCCACCGCAGTGTGGGCGATGGCGGCGCTGCCCCGGCTGGACCCCCTCCCGCGGCCCCGATACACGGTGTTGGACCTTGCCCGCCAGGTCACGCACCGCAGTTTCCTTGTTCCCACCCTGGTCCTGGCGGCAGCCACCGGCGCCCTGGGCACAGCCATAGGATTCCTCCCCGCACTGGCCACCCGGCACGGCCTGGACCCCGTCGCCGCCGTGGCCGCCGTCAGCTTGCTGGCCCTCTCGTCCGCCGCGACACAGCCGAGGATCGGCCGCCTCCGCGATCAGGGCCGCCTCCCTGACGGTCCGGGAATGGCAGCCGGACTGCTGCTGACGGCGGCCGGAATCGCAGCCGTGGCGTTGTTTCCCGGGCCGGTCACCATCTTCGCCGCGGCTGCGGCCATCGGTGTGGGCATCGGCACCGCAACGCCGCTGGGCTTCGCGCACCTCGCCGCCACCACTCCGCCCGAGCGGCTGGGCCGGACCATGGGGTCAGCCGAGCTGGGACGGGAACTCGGCGACGCCGGCGGCCCCCTCCTGGTGGGTGCCGTCGCCACAGCTTCCGCACTGCCCCTGGGACTCGGAGTTCTCGCCGCGGCCGTCGCCGCCACATCCCTGCTGGGCATCGGCAGCATCGGTCGCGGCAGGCTTCCTGCGGAGCCCCCTGAACCGGCGCCCTGAACCGCGCCGCAAGAGCGCAGGCGACGAAACCAGACTCGCAACATACCCCCAGGGGGTACTTGTTTTATACCCCTTAGGGGTATAGGTTGAGCATATGGACTCACCAGAAGACGCCGCCATCGGGTTTGCGGACGCCGAATCCGCCCCCCAGCACGGCTACACCTCAAACAAGGACGCGTACCTCCGCAGGCTTAAACGCATCGAGGGCCAGGTCCGCGGAATCGCGCGGATGGTGGATGAGGACAAGTACTGCATCGACATCCTGACCCAGGTTGCCGCGGTAAATAAGGCCCTGCACGCGGTGAGCCTCGGCCTCGTCGAGGAGCACATTGGCCACTGCGTCGTCGGAGCCGCCTCTGAGCCGGACCCTGTACTCCGCGCGGAAACCATCGACTTCAAGGTCAAGGAGGCCACCGATGCCATCGGGCGCCTGCTGCGGTAAACCCACCCCCGCCCGCCACACCTTCCGGCTGATCCAACCGGGTCAGTCCGGCACCACCGGCACCGCCGAGAAAAAAGGAGCAACCATGAGCCCCGTATCCACCACCGTCAACGTGTCCGGCATGACCTGCGGACACTGCGTGTCCTCCGTAAGCGAAGAACTCGAAGCGCTGGAAGGCGTGGAAGCGATCGACGTCGACCTCAATGCAGGCGGAATTTCCACCGTCACCATCACGTCCGAAAAGGAGCTCTCGCGCTCCGAAATCGGGGAAGCAGTCGCTGAGGCCGGCTATCTTGTGGTGGCCAACGAAGCCTGACCCGCCCGCCCCGCTAGGACAGAAGACGATAGAGGACGACAGAGGACACCCTGTGAGTAACGAGCAACTGCTGCACCAGCCGGGAAACCGCGTGATCGAACTGGACATCGAAGGCATGACGTGCGCTTCCTGCGTCAGCCGCGTGGAACGCAAGCTCGGAAAGCTCGACGGCGTGGAAGCCTCGGTAAATCTGCCCCTCGAGTCCGCCCAGGTGACGGTCCCGGCCGGCATCACCGACGACCAGATCACAGCCACGGTGGAAGCGGCAGGCTACAAGGCAAAGGTCCGCCCCCCGCGCTACCCGAGCCAAGGTTCCGGCCACGAAGCCGCTGCGCCCGTCTCCGATGGCGCCGCCCCTGCTGACCACATGGCCCACGGTGGCGCCGCCGCCCAACTCAAGCCGAGGCTTATGCTCGCGGCCGTTCTGACCGTCCCGGTGTTCGTGATCTCGATGGTCCCGGCGTTCCAGTTCGCCGACTGGGGCTGGGTGGCAGCGGTGCTTGCCCTGCCGGTGGTCACTTGGGCGGCCTGGCCCTTCCACCGCGCAGCGGCCATCAACGCCCGGCACTTCGCCTCAACGATGGACACCCTGGTCTCCATCGGCGTCGTTGCCGCCTACCTGTTCTCTGCCTGGCAGTTGCTGGCCGAGCCCCGCATGACCGAACACCCGGGGATGGAAATGGGGTCGGGCGGCCTGTACTTCGAGGTGGCCTCCGTGGTCACAACCTTCCTTCTCCTGGGCCGCTACCTGGAGGCAAACGCCAAGCAGAAGGCGGGCGACGCCCTGAAGGCGCTGCTGAACCTGGGCGCGAAGGATGCCACAGTGCTGGCAGACGGCGCGGAGCTGAGGATTCCGGCCGATCAGCTGGTGGTTGGCGACGTTATGGTGGTCCGTCCCGGTGAGAAGATCGCCACCGACGGATTGGTGATCGACGGCGCCTCCGCCGTGGACGCCTCCCTGGTCACAGGTGAGTCGGTACCGGTCGAGGTGGGTCCGGACAGCTTTGTCACGGGGGCAACAATCAACACATCCGGCCGGCTCCTGGTGCGGGCCACCCGGGTGGGCTCGGAAACCACTCTGGCCCAGATGGCCCGGTTGGTTTCCCAGGCGCAGACCGGAAAGGCTCCGATCGCACGCCTCGCGGACCGCATCAGCGCGGTGTTCGTTCCGATTGTGCTGGTCATCGCCGTCGTCACGTTCGCCGCCTGGTTGCTCATAGCCGGGCCCGCCATCACTGATGCTGAACTGCGCGCAGCCTTCACCGCCGCCGTGGCGGTGCTGGTCATCGCCTGCCCCTGCGCCCTGGGCCTGGCCACTCCGGTCGGCCTCCTCACCGGCACCGGGCGCGGCGCGCAGTTGGGGATTCTGATCAAGGGCCCGCAGGTGCTTGAAGACACGCGAACTGTCGACACCATCCTGCTGGACAAGACCGGCACGGTGACCACCGGCCGTCTTGCCGTTGACGGCACCCGGGCCTTCGGCACGTACAGCAGCGCAGAGGTGTTGCGCCTTGCCGGGGCGGTGGAGGCCGCTTCCGAGCACCCCATCGCCCATGCCATCGCGGCCGCTGCGCTTTCCGCGGAGCGCCGGAACGACGACGCCGGGCGGCTTCCCGCCGTCGGACACTTCCGTTCCGCGCCGGGCGGCGGTGTTTCCGGCCAGGTGGCCGGCCAGCTGGTCACGGCCGGAAGGACGGGCTGGCTGCAGGAAAACGGCATATCTGTAACGACGGAGCAGATGGAGGCGCTGCGGACTGCCGAAGAGTCCGGGGCCACTGCCATCTGGGTTGCCGTGGACGGGGAGACCGCGGGGATCGTCTCGCTGCGGGACAGCATCAAGCCGGGCTCGGCTGATGCGATTGCGCGGCTAAGGCAATTGGGCCTCCGGCCGATCCTGCTGACCGGGGACAATGCGGCTGTGGCTGCTCAGGTGGCAGCCGCCGTCGGCATCGCTCCGGACGATGTTTTTGCCGCGGTGCTGCCGGCCGGCAAGGTCGACGCCGTGCGGAAACTGCAGGCGGGCGGCGCCACGGTCGCCATGGCCGGCGACGGGGTGAACGACGCGGCGGCCCTGGCGCGGGCCGACCTGGGCGTCGCCATGGGCTCGGGCACGGATGTGGCCATCGAAGCGGCGGACCTCACCGTGATGGGCAACGATCTGGGACAAGTGGCGCAGGCCATCGAGCTGTCCCGGCGGACGCTGGCCACCATCAAGACCAACCTGTTCTGGGCATTCTTCTATAACGCCGTCGGCATTCCGGTGGCGGCGCTGGGTTTGTTGAATCCAATGATCGCCGGCGCTGCGATGGCCGCGAGTTCCGTGCTGGTGGTGGCCAACTCGCTGCGGCTCCGCAACTTCGGCCGGCCATCCGCAACCGGCCGGGCCGCTTAGGCGGAGCCGAAGCGGACAGCCGCCCTGGCACGCGCCTTGGCGGCCTCCTCGTCCCGGTGCTTGGCCGGGGCATGCGTCACCAGCGACTCAAGCAGGTGCTGGGTGATGTGGGCGATCTCGTGCACGGCCTCCTCAAAGGCCTCCTCATTGGCCTTGGAGGGCTTGGTGCTGCCGCTGACCTTCCGCACATACTGCAGGGCGGCGGCGTGCACCTCCTCGGAGGTGGCATGCGGTTCAAAGTTGTGGAGGGTTCGGATATTCCGGCACATATGCCCATGCTAGGCTCTGGAACGCTTGGGATCGACCCCCTACCCTGTGCTGCCTGAGGTCTTCCACCCGTGGGGAGTGGTGCATGGGGAGCGGTGCCCATCGACGATGGGTTGGACCGCGGGATAGGTTCTAGGTAATGGATCTTCCGGATGAGCCGGGGGCCGCTGGGGAGCCGATCGGATCGGGTCCGTTGACTAAAGGGAGATAACTAATGGCTATTTGGGGTGCAGACATTGCTCAGCTCAAGGCGCTCGGAACCAAGCTGCAGGCTGGTTCGTCCGAGATTGAGAAGCAGAAGTCGCAGCTGTCGAAGGCTCTTGACTTGAC